>MWDQ01000065.1 GCA_002070645.1 candidate division TA06 bacterium ADurb.Bin131 | reverse complement strand
ACAGGGGCGATGGTTGGGGAGAAAATGTCTGGTATAAAGCAGGAAAAGGATATTAAAGAAGGTGATTCTCTTTTACTTGTAAAGGAAGTTGGAATCGAAGGATCTTCAATTCTTGCGAGAAAAAACGCATCAGTTAGAAGAAAATTTCCGGAACTTGCAAAAAAGGCATTTGAAGCAATAAAAAAACCAGGAATTTCAGTTGTAAACGAGGCAATAACTGCATGGAAAACTGTTCCAGTTATTAGAATGCATGATCCTACAGAGGGCGGTTTGACCTCTGGTATTGTTGAACTTGCTGAGATCCTTCAATGTGGATTTATTATTGAAGAAGAAAAAATAAAGATATATAAACCAGCGAAGGTTTTTTGTGATTATCTTGGTATAGACATATATGGATTGATTTCCTCAGGTTGTTTACTTGTAGTGGTTCCACAAAATTATGCTGCAAACCTTGTGTCGGTTTATAAAAATAAAAAGGTTCCTGTTTCAATTATAGGAGTCGCAACAAAAGAGAAAAAGGTTCTGTTAAAAAGAAAGGACAATAGCATCAGGGAATTTTCTTTTGCACAGGATCAGATAATAGGTGTATAATTTAATCGTGGCTGAATTTCGTGCAAAAACAATTCTTGTAGCTGAAGACGACCCTGAAACAAGGTTAATTCTTCACCATGGATTGACACGTGCGGGCTATCACGTTGTTATAGCAGAAGATGGAGAACAGGCGCTTAAAAAATTTAGAGAATCCAGACCAGATCTTGTTTTGCTTGATATTGAAATGCCTCGACTCAATGGTTGGGAGGTACTCGAAAGGATTAAGTCAGGATGGAGAAGCAGGAGAGTTCCAGTTATGATGATTACCGGAAAAACATCCGATGATGATAAAATAAAAGGATATGAACTCGGTGTGGACTATTACGTAACAAAGCCTTTTAATATTCAACGTCTTCTTCCGATTATCAGAAACCTTGTTTCTGGAATAAAATAATATAAGTTTTCGATATCACCTGTTGTAAAATTTAATTAAAAATTGAATAATGTTCGCATTTCTATTAAACACACATTCCCAAAGGGAGAAAAAATGCAGCAGAATATTTTTCTTAAGAATAGAATTCATAGAAAATTAAAAAACCAGCCGATAACCTATGGCGTTTGTTGGGCCAAAGGAGTATTATTCGATGAGGGAAATATAGGTATCTTTGATGAAAATAATATTCAAATTCCCGCGGGGATAACGCTTCTTAATAAATGGGAGGATGATAGTATTCAATGGACGCTTCTTGATTTTAATATTGATATTGATGAATCAGCAAACCGTACACTTCTTGTGAAAACAGATGTATCTTCGCATCCTGTTTTACAAAATCCAATAAGTATTGAAAAAATAAAAGATGATACAGTTATTGTTGAAAATGGGCTTATCAGGGTTGTGTTTTCTTCAAAGAAGGGTGTAATAGTAAAGGAATGGACTAAAAATAAGAGAGATATTATTGAGCCAAATGGTTTTGATGTTCATTTTAAGGATCTTAAAGGGAAAAAATTTTCAGCAAAAAAAGGTACTCATACCATAAGCATAGAACATCAAAATCCATTGAGATCAGTTATTAGAATTGATGGTAAGCACGAGGCAGATGATAAAACAGAAATGCTCGATTATTTTTTGAGGTTCGAGATTTTTGCAGATAGAGATGATGTAAAGATTACCTATTCTTTTAGAAATAGAGAAAAACCCACTCCTGGTATAAAGGTTAAGTCGTTCTACATTGAGTGTAAAACTGCTTTGGATAATAAAACAAAGAAATGTTTTGCCGCAAAAAACCTTACCCGCTATTATAAATCAGGTTTTTTAAGGATTGACGAAGACCTCTGTATTATTGCTTCTGATACTGCTGATCTTAAAAATTACCAGGCCAGTCATAAAAAAGGCCAGAGTTCTCTTGTTTTTGTTAAGGACGAAGAAGTTCTGCATGATCCTGTTGAAGAAAAGCCATGGTTTATGAGAAATGTTAAATTCAGGATGACAGTAGGACATCGCCTTGTATTTCCTTATATCTGCCTTGCAGGAGATGATATATGCATTCTTTCATCTTTTTATCAAATGAATACCCTTCATCCAAAGGAGATCAAGACAAAGAAAAATACCCTGTTTTTTGGCATCTGGCCTGATTGGGCGGATACTCTTTCGATTACTCAGGGTTCAGGCAGATCTCATACAATATTTATTGCACCTCTGAAACCAGATATTTCAGATATGGAAATCCAGGATAAATACTTAAACTGGGAAGTCCCAATGATGCCTGGATGGCCAGCTCAAAACCCTGTTGAAATATCCTGTGATATTGAACACGTCAGAAAATCAAAAGTTTTTGCTATTGATATGCTTCCTGAATATAACATGGAAAATCGGCCTCTTTTTGAAAAAAAGATACTCGATTCATGGATCGGTATTTCGTATGGATCTCTCGGATGGACAGAAGAGGTTATTCCAATGCTACCAATTGGTTTCTGGGATTATGGAGACAATGGAGCGAATAATGAGGAAATGTTCGGGGTTGTTTATTTTCAAAATCACCTAAGAAGTGGAAACTGGACATGCGCTGAAAATGGTATTGCAATAGCAAGGCATATTCTCGAGGTTGATTTTGTTGATTTCAGTGTTGATTCACTCCAAAATGGTGGTATGGTTGCGCATTGCCTTAATCATAACGATGGATCAGTTTATCCATCTCATATGTGGTTTACTGAACTCTTGTTTGCTTATGTTCTAACTGGAGATAATGAGTTTAAGCGTGCAGCAATGAGAATTTGTGAGAATTTACTTCAATTTATAGAAAAACATTTCTGGATTATTTCATCTGACCACAGAGAATCAGGGCAACCAATGATTAATCTTACATGGTGTTATGAATTTAATAGAGATAACAGATACCTGAAAGCGTGCGAGAAAATAATAAAAGAAAATCTGATGGAACAGGCAAAAAAATATGGAAGGATGCTTGTTCCCAAGCCACATTCGATGCCATTAAAACTTGTAAGATACGGTGATTATGCTACATGGGAGGGAATGTTCTGGTACTGGAAGATTACGCACGACGAAGAAGTAAGAAAATTTATGTTATCCCAGTTAGAGTGGCGACTGACCCCTGAATTTATGACTCCTTTTGCCTATCATCGTGTTAGTGACCTTAATCCTGTTGCGTATGCATATTATATGACAGGTGATGTATCCTGGTTGAATAGGGTGGCAAAATTCTTAAAAGCATCCTTCAGATGTGCAAGATGGCCAATTGGATGGATTCATTCAATGTATGCACTAAAGATTGCATTTGACCTTGGTACCATACATGATGATGATATAATTCCCCAATAACGTGGTATTTAGTCATTATACCAGAGGTTATCAAACTTTGCATTTGTGGCATCTTTTATAAGTTGAATTGCATACAATAGCCCTCTTTTATCACTTATAGAACCGAGGATATGTCTGTAAAGTATGCCACGCCAGTTTTTATACCAGGAAAGAAGAGGATAATTAAAAAGTTTCTGAATTTTATCATCAATTTTTGCGTGCTGGCAGATAAGAAGAAAAGTATCGTCAATCCTGTTTTCTTTTATTGCATCCTCAATCCTTTTTTCAATCTGCCTTGTTTGCCAGAATAAATATCCAAATTCAAGAAGTACCATCTGCTGCTTTACTCTTTTTTTAATCTTTCCTGTTTTCGCACTATCCATTGCATAACCTAAATGTGTTCTGCATGTCTGGTATGTTTTTTCATCAAAAACCTGTAATATCTCTGGAATTCCCATTCCAAATCTTACATTTCTTGCTGAATTCTCAAGTGTTTCGAAATATTGATACATTGGCTTTGCTGATTCTCTGTATAAGGCAAAGCAGTATTCTTGAGCAAGATCTTCCCAGGTAGTGTTTTTATCCCACATTGCATACGATGTTACATATAGAGAAAGTCCATACGAAGCCCAGATTGTTTCAGAGCTAAACCACTGTGAACCATAACCGTCAAAGCCGAGATTCTTAAGAAATCTAATGGTTCTAACGGCTCCCTTACTCACAGGAAATGGCATTCCCATTGAACCGAGAGTGCTTGTAAGATAATCATAATAACGAAAATTTCCTTTTACGTGTTTTCTCCATTTCTTAAAAATTTCCGGATAGATTATGTATTTTTTTGCATCTTTTTCATAGTTTGAAACAACTGCTTCTGCAAGAGTTCTTCTTAATTCTTCATCTGATGGAGGATCGTCAAGGGCTCTATCCCATTTTCTTTCATATATACAAAACAATACATCAAGGTTTTCTGGAAGATCTTCAGCAAAATCATCAGGAAGTTCAGTATGTCCGTTATAACTACCAACTTCAATTCTGGCATCCGGAAATTCTGCTGCAACGGAACGCGCAATATCAGCAGCAAAAAGCACATAATTTTTGGTATACTGAAGTTGGTTTGTGGTGATTCCTTGCCAGGGCTCTTCTATTTTTCGACAATTCTCACAAAAGCATGGACCTTGTCCATCATTTGGAAAGAATGTAAACCTTTTTACATATGGGTGCTTCCTGAAAAAATTCAGAAAATAGTCTATAAAAATTTTTTTAACATCAGGATTTGTCCAGCAGATTCCATAGGAATTTCTTCCCTGTTTTATCCTGTGTATTGCATCTGGTTTTTGTGATGGGTCATAAGCAAAGTACTCTGGATGCTGATCAAAGTATTTTGAGGGTGGCATAATTGCTTCACATGCGTGTCCACCAATTGAAAGACCTGGCTCTCCGCGTATTTCTACTGATTGTTTTGCCCAGATTTTTCCTGTTTCTTCTGATAGTAATTGTTTTTCACCCTGAAATTCAGGGGTTTTATTGCTTTTAGGGGGAACAGAATAGGTCATTTCTACCTTTGCACACCATTCAATAAGATTTATATCACCACCACCCAGCATATATCTTATC
>MWDQ01000064.1 GCA_002070645.1 candidate division TA06 bacterium ADurb.Bin131 | reverse complement strand
GATTTCTTTACTTTTGTTTTTTCTCTCGACACGACACTTTAGGAGGGGGCAAGCCCCCTACCTAAGGATCCGCAACTGCGGATCGATTCTCCCCCAAACATGAGGGACTTCTTCCCTCATTCTCCCTTGCAGTGTGCTGTACTGCGTTTTCAAATGTATATGGGTTATTAGAAACAGCACACTGGTGTCTGATGTTTGCAATAAATAGGATTTTGCTGTTTAATAATTCTACATTTTAAGCAAAGTTTTCAGAAGAGAATTTTAACTTCTTAAACAATAAAAGGAAAAATGGTAAAGGAAAACGACCCACTCGATGATTGGAATCTTTTCAATCAGCCAGAGGAAGAAACAGAAATACCAGAGAAGGTAGAATCTTTCAGAAAAGAATATCTTTCTGTCACTGAATTCCTTGATACCATAAACCTTGAACTTGGTAAGATGCAGTGTAAGGTTCTTGGTGAACTCAGTGATATCAACGCAAGAGATAGATATGCTTTTTTTGTGCTGAAAGAATCAGATCCTGACCTTGAATCAGCGGTTGTTGAATGTTTTATTGGATGGAGAAGTTTTGAGACATATAAACATCTACTCCAGGATGGAATGAAGGTGATTGTTTCAGGATTTCCGGGTATTTACAAAAAATCAGGCAGATTTAGAATAGAAGTTTTTAAGATTGAACCATTTGGAGAAGGTGCCCTGAAACAGGCATTTGAGGCACTTAAGAAAAAACTCGAGGGAAAAGGATATTTTGCAGTAGAACATAAAAAACAGGTGCCTGATATAATCCAGAAGATAGGACTTATAACATCTGGATCAGGTGCTGCAATAAAAGATTTTCTAAAAAATTTAGGCAGTTATGGGTTTGAGATTTACCACCTGAATGTTTTTGTCGAGGGAGATTATGCCGAGGATTCGATTATTTCAGCAATAAGATGGTTTAACAGAAAGATGCCTGATGTTGATGTTATTGCCCTGATAAGAGGAGGCGGTTCCCTTGAAAGTTTGAAGGCATTCAATTCTGAAGGTGTCGCCGATGCGATCTTTGATTCAAATCTTCCTGTTTTAACGGGAATTGGTCATGAAAAGGATGTGACAATTGCGGATTTTGTTGCTGATAAAAGTTTTTCTACCCCAACTGCTGTGGCTGTCTTTATAAGAACACAAAGAGAGCAATTAATAACAAATCTTGATTTAATTATAGATCAGATTACATCTCAGGCAGAATCAATAATTGATGATTTAAGGAATCTTGTTCAATCATACCAACAAAATCTGATTTTCTGTTTTGAAAATATTCTCAGGATGTATAGCTTCTCAATCCGACATTGTGCGGAGAAGATGCATGGATGTTTGAACCTTGTTTTTGAATCATACAGAAATATGGAACAAAAGTTTTTAACGCTTTTTTCTGATTGGCACCTTACTATTGTTAATATGAAACACCGTATGGGAATCTTACAGGAACAGTCGCTTAATATTTTTCAAACAAAGATTGAACAGTGCAAAAAGAAGATAGATGTTGCTGATACTGGTTTGAAATCATTAAATCCAGAATCAATCCTCAGCCGTGGCTATAGCATTGTTTATGATAAACAAAAACGAGTTATTAAGGAAGCAGGGCAGGTGAAAACCAATGATGAAATTAGCATAGATCTTTACAAGGGTAAAATCATCTCAAATGTAAAAGAAGTTTCACAGAAATAAAGGAGGAACATGTTAAAAGAAAAAGAAAAACTAAAAACAGCGCTTCAAAAACTTGAAAAAATTGTGGATGACTTAAGTAAAAAGGATGTGGATGTTGAACAGGGCCTTGAAAAATTTCGAGAAGGTGTTGATTTAATTAAGTTTTGCAGGTCTCAACTTCAAAAAGCAGAAAATGAATTTATCCAACTCAAACAACAACTTGAACAGGAATATGAACAACAGGATGAACCAGAACCACCACAGAAAGAAGGATGAAAAGGCGCAGAAAAGTTTCAGGGTATCTGATTTACCTTTAGAAGAAAGACCAAGGGAAAGAATGATGAAACTTGGACCTGAAGCACTTTCTTCCCAAGAACTTCTTGCTATTATTATATCAAGCGGAGTTGCCGGGATGCCTGCTACGTCCCTTGCCCAGATTTTGATTTCAAGATACGGGTCCCTTGCAGATATTGCGGATGTTTCTATTGATGAACTGAAAAAAGGAATAAAAGGCATTGGTATTGCGAAGGTTGCAAGATTAAAGGCCTGTTTTGAGATAGCAAGAAGGATTGAAAACGAACGAATCAATAAAATTGAATCCATCAATAAAGGGACTAAAATAACCTCCCCTGATATTGCATACCACCTTATTAAAAAAAATCTGGTTTCATATAAAAAGGAACATTTTTTTGTAATCTGCCTTGATTCGAGAAATAGAATTCTCGGAATTGACGAAATATCCACAGGTACCCTCGAATCAAGCATTGTTCATCCGAGAGAAACTTTTGAATCAGCAATAAAACATCATGCTGCAAAAATTATCATTGCCCATAACCATCCTTCAGAAGATCCCATGCCATCAGAAGACGATATAGGTATTACAAAACGTTTAAGAGAAGCGGGTCTTATAATGGGGATAGAAGTCATAGACCATATCGTTGTCTGTAGAAATTCATTCCTTAGTTTTAAGGAAAAAGGCCTGATGCCCTGATTTATCAGTGCCTGAGATTCTGAATCCAGAAAATTTGAAATATGGGATATGAAAAACCATTGAATTGAAGAATGTTAAATAAAGAAATGAGGAGGTAATTTATTTAAACTTTGCATTTTGTAAAGATATCTGGATTTCATTACTACTTTGTCGTAAATTATTAACTGTGTATCAGTTTGGAAAATTTTTAATTTAACAATAATAGAAATCATCAATTACTAATATGCTTTCTACACGAGAAAAAAACATATATTTTATCAGTCAGGTTTCAGGAAATACCTATTATACAGTTGCTTTTAATGGTGTACTTACACTTTTTCTCCTGAAAATAGGCGTAAAAGAGGGACTTCTCGGATTTTTGTCTGTGATTCCTTTCATTGTAGGTATAGGGTCTTTTTTGCTTGTACCCTGGGTTGGTAGAAACTACACAAGAATTATGAGACCTGTTTCGTATGTCCTTATTATTCTCGCATTCTTACTTCTGCCACTTTTTCTGATATCAGAAAGAATAGGATATAGAGCGAGTATTCTGTATTATGCCACCTTTGTTTTTTTATTCTGGACAGGAACACAGATATCATCCCTCGCATGGTTTCCGGTTGTTCACTTATGGGTTCCTGAAGATGAGCGAGGAAGATTTTTTGGAACACTTAGATTTACTTCAACAATCGTTGGATTTGGATTTTTGCGATTATCGTCGTATATGCTTGGAATTGATCCAACATATATGGATTTTTTTAATGTTATGCTTGTGGTAAGCATATTTGCTTTAATATGGCCAGTTGCTCTTTCGAAGGTCCCAATGCCATCTCCGGAATTTGAAGAACAGGAAAAGGTTAATTTTTTTTCGGTTTTCAGGGATATTTTTTCGGATAGAGAAAGAAATATTTATTTTTGGTTTTATTTTCTCTGGAATCTTGCCGCATATACAGTGGCTCCTTTTATTGTGCCTTTTTACAAAATGGTTCTAAATCTTCCGGCATCCTTTTGTATTTTTGTTAACTCAATTTCTGTTCTCGGTATGGGTGGTCTTGCTTTTATATGGGGAAAGGTAAATGATTTCAGAGGTAGCAGGTTTGTACTTTTCTTCTCTTTTATTCTTGCATCTATTTATTATCTACTGATGGCTCATATTCATCTTTTTCCAGCAGAAGGAATTAAACGAGCACTGATTTTTACTTCTCTTGTTGGCGGGATTGCTGGAGGCGGACAACTTATGGGGGACACCACAAGAAGATTGATGATTGCTCCTGAGAAAAACAGGGTTGGTTTTTTTTCATATCTATCGGTTTTTGGTGGGCAACTGCCAGCACTTATTGTACCACCAATAACCGGTCCTTTTATTGAAGCCCATAAGAACTTTCATATTGGATCTTACGGAATATACCAGATATTTTTTCTATCACTTGCTGTTCTTTATCTTATGATTCTCGGACTTATATTAAAGATGAAACCAATCAAAGAAAAACCTGTGGGAGAAATCTTCAGAGATGTAATTACAGAAAATCTTATGAAATTAAGAGACCTTATCGCAAGCCCACCCTGATCTTCCACACCAAAAATCCTTTTTTCTTTATCATTAAATCATTAATAGGAAATTTGCAGGGCTTCTTTTTGTTGGAGTTTTATTTTTTCAGTTTTTTCGAGCAACCTTTTCTTTCCTTTCTCAATAACATATATCTTTGTATCAGGCGGTATTCCCAGTAGATCCCTTAAAAGTGCATCATCAACCTCTTCAAGCCCTGTGTAAAATATTCCATCAGGATGTTTTATTTGAAACTTTGGATACTGCACCTCAAAATTTTTCTTCAAGGGTAAATCTTTATATATTTGTTCAAACCTAACCCAGCACCTCAATACATCGTTTACCCTCCAGACAACCTCATCCTCTGCTGATGATGCATCCTTCATTGCTTCAGAAAGAATTTTTCTTAATTTTTCCATATCTTTTTTTGTGTATACATCCTGTATTTTTGGCGGTGTCCAGTTTACGCTATGTACAGGACATCTATTCAAAATATCTGATAACTCAAGATAAAACTCTGTCATCGGTTGACTGGCTGGACCAAAAAGTTTTTTACACGCCTCCTGCACCAATGACTTATATGTAACATAAGGATTTTCCATTCCTTTTGCTATTGTGTAGTACATTGGCCATCTTATCGGATAGTTTTCCTCTTTTTCTCCATGCCAGCTTTCATAAGTCACCCACTCTACCCCATATGATTTCCATAAACGAAGGTCTATAAGGGCTGATTCTCCTGGCAAAAAAGGAGTGTCTCCCCATTCTTTTACATTACATCCAGGAATATACCATTCATATATCGCAAGCCCTGCGCCTGTATCCTTCCATTTAAGGAAATTTTTTATCCAGTTTGCCTTTCCTGGACAATTATTATCTCTTAATGAATGGGCTTTACAGGTATTATTTATAACCATAGCAAAGACACCTGGTTCTGCCTTTATATTTTCTGGTGCTTTTGCTGTAAACCAGTATGCATAAAATATCACATTTTTATCAGGATGTGTCTTATGAAGTTCTTTTGCTATGATGTTGGCAAAAGATAAACTTTGTTCTGATGGATTTTTACCAAGTTTCTTACATTCATCGCACTCACAAAATCCTCCACAATCATTTGCTGATAAACTGAACATAACCTGTGATGGATCTTTATCAAAGTGTTGTTTTGCTTTTTCAATTATTATTCTCTGTACTTCAGGATTTGAAAAACATATCTGAGCATTTTTTTCCTGTCGTTTACCATTGACAAGAGCAAAATACTCAGGATGATCCTTAAAATATGTCTTTGGAGGAATTAATGAGTAATAAATATGAGAGTAGTGTCCTAAAACTCCTCCAAGTCCCCATGCTTCCCCATCAAAATTTTTTCTCTCCCATGGCCACCATATATGTCTATGACTGAACGCAGGAATTAATGAAATATCAAGATTTCCAATTGATACATTTTTTACCTTTGGAATAACTATCCAGTGTTTTGCAGGTGCATAAAATCCACATCCTAATTGTTCTAACAATAAGTATGCTGCCCGAACTGTCCCACTGTACGCACCTGCATCATTACCTGCTACATAAACAATAGCACCATTTCTCTTTACAACCGCTTTTTCTTTTTCTGGATAATTTGCCTGTCTTATTTTTAGGGTATCCTGTGTTAAATCTGTACTTCCTATTGAAATCAAGGTTCCTTTTAATTCAGGACTATATTTTACTATTGGTAAACCTGTCTTTGTCATTTGATAGATGTATTCCTGTATTAACTGTGCTGCCTTGTTTTCTTTTTCTGTCGGATTTTCTGGGACTACTATCTTTGCACATGCTTTTCCATCCTTTACGAGAAAAAGTTTGTCTTTTTCAACAATTGATGGCATCTCTTTTTCCATTGAAACAAATCCAGGTATCCCCCAGAATTCTACCTC
>MWDQ01000063.1 GCA_002070645.1 candidate division TA06 bacterium ADurb.Bin131 | reverse complement strand
AAAACAGGAGTTTTTTCGTGCAAAAGAGAAGTTTTTGTACAAACTGAAGATATAATAAAAGAGATTGAACAATTGCCTGATGTTAAGATTGACTATTACACATTCTCAGGCAGGGGAGAACCAACCTTTGCAAAAAATATCAAAGAAGTTGCTCAGTGGATAAAAGATAAAAAAAATGGCAGATGTGCTCTTTTAACGAATAGTTCAACAATCACAGACAAATCATTAACTGATGATTTATTAAACCTGGACTTGATTTCGTTTAAGATTGATGCAGCAACCCAGGAGACATTTGAAAAAATAAATAAACCCTGCTGCAATATAAAATTAAACAATATCATCAAAGGTATTACTGAATTCAGAAAAATATATACTGGTTTATTTACAATTCAGGTAATGGTTATTAAGGAAAACATCCAGGAAATTGAGAAAATTGCCAGTATATGCAGGGATTTAGACCCTGATATTGTTTATCTTAACACACCTCTTCGAGATTCCCCTGTAAAACCACTTACTGAAAAGGAATTTTCAGAGGTTATTGTTACCTTTAAGGATATTCCATATTCATCTGTTTTTGAGGCAGAAAGAAAACAGGTTCAGCCAATAAGCCGTGCTGATACAATCAAAAGAAGAGGAAAAAAGATATGATACAGGAAAATATCGAGAAAATAAGAAAGATTGTTCCAAAAGATATCACAATTGTTGCTGCAACAAAAACGCGCTCAGTCGATGAAATCAAACAGGCAATTGCCTGCGGCATAACTGATATCGGAGAAAACTATATTCAGGAGGCAGAAAAAAAGTTTAATGATATCAAAAGAATTGTAAAATGGCATCTTATAGGTCACCTGCAGAAAAATAAGGTAAAGAAAGCAGTTAAGATATTTGATATCATTGAAACAGTTGATTCCTTTGAAATTGCAAAAGAAATCTCAAAACACACTGAGAAAGGATTTCCTGTTCTTATTGAAATAAACAGCGCCAGAGAACAACAAAAATCAGGAGTATATCCTGAGAATCTCGAGCAAGTCCTTATAAATATTTCTACACTTTCAAACATTTCTGTTCTTGGGCTTATGACAATGGGGCCAGTTGTTGAGAATCCCGAAGAAATAAGACCCTATTTTCGTCTTACAAAACAACTTTTTGATTTTACCAAAAAACTAAACCTTCCTAATGTTGAAATGAAAATCCTTTCTATGGGAATGAGTAACTCATGGCAGGTTGCCATAGAAGAAGGTGCAACCTGCATCAGGATTGGCACGGCTATATTTGGCCCGAGAACATGAAAAATAACTTTGCAAAAATTCTCACTGCATATCAGGAAAAAGCCGTCTTTTACAGACAACTGGGTATCATGCTTCATTCGGGTATCCCAATTTCTTCAGCGCTCAGACAGATGCAGTCATACACAAACCTTAATGAAATAATCAATATCCTGGTGACTTATGTGGAACAAGGCGATCTGTTATCAGATGCCATGAAGAAAACATACACCTTTAGCAAAATGGAGATTGCTTCTATCTCTGCTGGTGAAAAATCCGGGAATTTACCCGAGGTGGCAGGACGTCTTGCAGGTTATTTTGAGACACTTCAGAATGTAAAAAATAAACTTATCTCTGGTATGATATACCCGGCAATTCTTCTCCACGCAGCAATCATTATTCCAGCAATTCCTCTTATTTTCACAAAATCTGTTTTTGCTTTCTTTATCAGGATTTTACCCCCATTTATTATCATCTATGGCGCAGGTTTTGCAATTTTTTTTGTAAAAAAAACACTTTCGAAACCAGAGATGATAAAGATAAGAGATGCTCTTGCCTTGAAACTACCAGCAGGATTTGGAAAACTTTTTACAAAAATTTCAGTTGTAAGATTTCTTCAAGCATTTAACTGTCTTTATTCAGCGGGTATATCTCTTATTGATTCCATTAGAATTTCAGCAGAAAGTTCAGGGAATAAGGTAATCGAAGAAGAATTACTCAAGGCGATACCTATTGTTCAGGAGGGGAAAAACCTTTCCTATGCTTTTGCAGGGAATCCCTATCTACCAGGTATTGTTATTGATATGTTTTCTACTGGAGAAATAAGCGGGAATCTTGATGAAACCCTCGAAAAAGCCGCATGGCATCTTCAACAAGAAGTAGATCTTGCTGTTGAGGCAATTTTGAAAATAGTTCCTGTGGTTGTTTATCTTATTGTTGCCCTGTATGTTGCAATGATTATAATTTCTTTTTATGCTAATTATTTTTCTCAGATTAATTCTCTTCTTGAATAACAATGGAACACTGGAGAAAACACCTTTATACAATATGGTTCGCTGAAACTATTTCGTTGATTGGATTTTCTTTTTGCCTGACATTTATGCCTTATTATCTTCAGGAACTCGGAGTAAAAGATATTAAACAGGTCGCATTATGGACAGGACTTCTTCAAACAGTCGGGCCCTTAATGATGGTTATATCCGCTCCATTCTGGGGCATTCTTTCAGACCGTAAGGGAAGAAAAATAATGGTCGAAAGGGCAATGTTTTCTGGATTTGTGATACTTATACTGATGAGTTTCGCAAGAAATGTTCAACATCTGTTGATTTTAAGGATTCTTCAAGGATTTTTTACTGGAACATTTACCGCTGCTATAGTTCTTGCTGCAAGTCAGATGCCCAAAGAAAAATCTGGCTATGGACTTGGTTTAATGCAAACATCCTCTTTCATTGCATCTTCTGCAGGACCATTTCTTGGTGGAATTGCTTCTGATATATGGGGGTATAGGAATTCTTTCTTTTTTTCAGGTATTCTTGTTGGACTTGCCGGTTGTATGGTGATGTTTGGAGTACAGGAACAAAAGCAAATTGACAGAGAAACACAGCAAAACTCTGATAATGAAAAAACAAGGAATGATCTGTTTTTTTTGTTCATAATTCTCTTCCTGTTTCAGTTTTCAATAACTCTTCTCTCTCCTGTTATAGCAATATTTATTCAAAAGATAACCCCTGAAGCAAGGAAAATTGCAACAATAGCGGGTTCAATAATAGCAATATCCGGCATTGCAAGTGTTTTCTCAGCAATTCTGGCAGGACATATGTCAGGAAAACATGACAATAGAATACTTCTTTCTGTGATGTTAATCATTTCTGGCATCTTTACAATGTTGGCAACCTTAAGTAAATCACCAGGACAATTAATGTTTCTAAGAATACTCTCCGGACTTTCTGCTGGTGGAATAATACCCATAATCAACACAAGTATACATCTTGGAACAAAAAAAACCGAACTCGGTAAAAATTTTGGGATTGCTGGGGGAATCTCTTCCCTTGGTTCTGGTTTTGGTCCAATTGTTGGTGGCGCGCTGGCTTCTGTTTTTTCTCTTGAGTTTACATTTATCTTTAGTGGGCTGATGATGATTATAACAGGCGCAATATGTCCTGTTCTTCTTGAAAAAATAAAAGTGGATAAAGAGGGAAAAGGCATTCCTGAGATAACGGATTTATAAACAGAACGGGGTCAACTCTTGACTCTTGACAGATTTGCCTTACTCTGG
>MWDQ01000062.1 GCA_002070645.1 candidate division TA06 bacterium ADurb.Bin131 | reverse complement strand
GTTTTATCTGAACCATATGGGATATAAAGTATGAAACATCTTAACAGCAACAAAAAAACCAATTGGTTTTATCTGAACCATATGGGATATAAAGCCCTTTTTTGTTATGTTATTGTTCAGCGTTCCAGAAGTTTTATCTGAACCATATGGGATATAAAGGATTTTATTGTGTATGAAAGTATTGAAGATGAACAAGTTTTATCTGAACCATATGGGATATAAAGATGCTATACTTTAGTATGACAGGGAATAATAAGAATTAACACAGAAAAAAAGAAACCATAAAAGAAAAGGGGAAAAATGGATTTTGAAAAAGGAATAAAGACATTTGAAAAAGAACAAAAGAACAAGCGGATTTTTCCCTTTTATCACCAATATCACACAAAAATAAATATTATCTCAGATAAAAATCCCTAAAATACCTGCCTATTTTTATACCTTAACTATGGTTCCTTTTTTGGAAGATTGGTAAATTTTATCAGAGAGAAGCGCAACTTTTTCTATTACTGAAAAAGGTGTCTGGGGTTTTCTTTCTTTTTTAATGCACTTAATAAAATCTTCTGCAGGTGTTTTTACATCTGATGAAACTAAAGGTAATGGTTCTGATTCTTGCTTTCCGTTGTAATGAACATAAGAATTTTCTCCATACGCGCTTACCTTAATGACACCCTTTTCACCCCAGATTAAAAGCGCCTCTCTAAATGATGGGTCTATTCCGAGTATACCAAAACTTCCAATCACTTTTTCTTTGAATTTGACGATAAATGCAGTGTTGACATCAACCTTCATTTTTTTATAATCAATAAAGGCAGACACTTCACATGGGGTAAGCCCGGTAAGATAAAAAAGTATGGATACAAAATGACTGCCTGAATCAGTAAGTTGGCCTCCACCAGAAAGTTTTGGATCAAATCTCCATACCCTTCCACTTTTCTTCACAATATTTATCCAGTCCTGAGCAAGGTATCCTGAAACAAAAACAATCTTGCCTATTTTTTTATCATCAAGCAATTTTTTTGCTGATAAAAATATATCCGTGTAATGTCTTTGATAACCCACGACAAAAATTTTACCAGTTTTTTTCAGAAGTTTTTTTACTTCCTGAGATTCTTTATAATTAACTACAGCTGGCTTTTCAACGAAAACATTTACGCGATTTTCGAGGGCAAGTTTTATCTGGGGAAAATGAAGTGTGTGCGGAGAATTTATAATAACACCATCAGGATTTTCTTTTTCAATCAATTGTCTGTCGCTTTTATAAATAACTGGATTGCCTGCTTGCTCTGCAAATTTTTCTGCATTATTTTGATTAGGGTCAAAAATACCAACAATTTTCACATCTTTCATATTTTTCAAAACATTGAGATGTCCATATGACATAGAACCACATCCTATAAAACCAATTCTTATTTCTTTCATTTTTGCTCCTTTTTATGATTCGATTTTAATACTGTTGCTTTTAATTATCTCATAAATGAAATATAGTTTTCAAGTAATTCCGTTTTACATTACAAAATTCTGCATTTGTATATTTATTTATGATAGTTTATTATCTATTGTAAAGGGAAAAATGAATAAAAACATAATCAAGAAAAAAATCTATTACCACGATACTGACGCAGGAGGGGTTGTTTACTATGCAAACTACCTGAAATATTTTGAAGAAGGAAGAACTCAGTATTTTGAAACAAAAGGTATTTTTACTGAGGAATTGCTAAAAGAAGGAATTGCTTTTGTTGTTGCAAAAGCAGAAATTGAATACAAAAAACCTGTTAGATATAAAGAATCCATTGATATCATTACAGGTATCGAAGAGATTAGAAATTCTTCAGTAGTTTTTTATCAGGAGGTTTTTAAGGGAAAAAACCTATGCTGTCGCGCAAGAATAGTGGTGGTCTGTGTAAACAAAAATATGAAACCAATTAGGATTCCTGAACAAATAAAGAAACTATGGAGGGCTCTTGAATAAAAAAGTTCTTGTTATTTTTTACTCAAGAACAGGAATAACTAAGAAAGTTGCAGAGAAGATTGCAGATATTCTTTCCTGTGATATCGAAGAAATTACTGATTTGAAAAACCGCAGAGGAATTAAAGGGTTTATAGTGGGGATTAAAGATTCAATAAGAAAAAACACTACTAAAATAAAACCAGTCGAAAAGAATCCATCAGATTACAGTATGGTTATTATTGGAACTCCTGTCTGGGCATTAAGTATGGCACCTGCTATAAGAACATACATTTATCATAATAAAAGCAAATTTAATGATGTTGCCTTTTTCTGTACAGCAGGCGGGACAGGTATAGAAAAAACAATTATTGAAATGGGTACAATATGCAATAAAAAACCTGTTGCTACCTTTGCAGGGATTACCTCTAACATTAAGAAAAACATGTTCAAGGGGTTGGATGAGTTTATTATCAAGATAAAAGAGAGTATAAAAGGTTGAAGTTTAATCTTTATTACAGAATTGATTGAAAATCGAATTCTAAGGTTTATTGTACTCATTTTTCGGGAAATATCTGGAAATTAAGTTGTTTATGTGATTTAATAGAGTTTTTACAATATACAGAAATTTGTAGAAATACAAAGATGGTGCTAAAACATATAAAACTTTTAGCTAAATGATGAACCAGTTTGGCACTACCCAATACAAACCATGGGAGGTATTATAAAAACAAAAGTTTTCTTTCCTTGCATAGGGTTATGTGTTTTATTTTTTGTTTCATTCCTTTATGCAGAAGACCAGGTTCAGTTGGGAAATTCTATAAATCCTGCTGGTTTTGTTTCAGTCCTCGAAAAAAATTGGACCAAACAACAGGGGGATTTTGTCGTTGAAAAAGAAGTATTGTGTAATATGCCTGTTATTACTGCTTCAAAATCAGTATGTTTGCTGGTCAGTAAAGAAAAATTCAGGACGCCAATTGAGATGCGTGCATTTGTCCGGCTTCGAACAACTGTAAATAAATCAGCATATGCGTATTTTTATCTTGGGAAAAAAGATGTAAACGATTCTGGTTTAACCCTATCTCTTACTACAACAGACAATCCTTCATATCCTGAAAGGGTTTCGTGCTCTGTGAGAAACTCCGGAAAATATCTTTATGACAACAATGAACTTGGAAAAACTATGGATTGGGTACCTTATTTTTCAAATAATTTTACATATTTATTGAAGGCGTATCCAAGAATACTTCCTGGTTGGCCAGAAGATTACAGAATACAGATAGAAAAAGATATGGTGCTGTTACCTGATCATAATTCAAAGTGGATTGAAATACGAATGGTTTTAAGAGAAGATTCTGCATGGTGTTGGGTTGACGATAGATTGGTTGCATATAAAAAGGGTGAAAATTTTCAAAAAGAAGGATTTTCTGCTTTTATGTTAAGCCAAGGAGTTCAGATGGCTGGTTTTTCTATTACAACTCCTGAAGAAGAAAAACCTGATTTTTATCCAGTCAGGATAACCGGATATGCAAATGGCAGAACAATCACGGGAAAAACATTTATAAAACCATTTAAATCAGCGGATACAACCACAGAAATTTCAGGTGTTCCATTTATACTTCCATCTGTTAATGTCGAGGGATTTGATCACCTTGATATAAGCAAATCCCTTTACAGAGAAGGAAATCTTGAAGGATATTTTCCTGTGTTTCAACAGGCGTTTGTGGGTTCTTCAAGTAGAGATCCTGCAAGAATTCAGTTAAGGATACCCTTTGATAATTATAATTCCCTTTATGTTCTTGCTGCAGCAGATGGAAGATCCAATTCAGTGCCGATTCTTACAGCAATGTTTTACAGACCAGGCGCTGGGTTTGCCCAGAACTTTGAAACAAAGGTGCCACTTTTTACTGCTACAAGCAGTCAATATGCAAAATTCCCTGTAATTCTTTCAAATGGGAAAAAAGCAAACCTATGGCTTGTTAAGATTCCCCTTGATATGGGAAAACTATCATCTTTTTCAGACCTTGATATTTTTGAAGTTGAATTAACAAAAAAGGTTGTGCAATTTAGGGCATATCCTGACCCTATTATATATGGATGGCATCAGGCAGGCCTTCCATCATCTGTTCATGTTTATGGGGTAACACTCGGTAAGAATTATTTTGATTTTCAGATAAATCCAGATAGATTCGGTCATGTGTGGACATCTCCAGAGGTACCATCATACACAGTAAAACTTTCTGCCAGGAATAAGGATTTAGTGGGGAATCTTATCCTCTCGGCAACAAGTTATGATAAAAAGGATAATAATATTATAATCGAGAAAGATATCAGGGTTGAAAAGCAGAATTCTGAAAGTATTAAATTGAATATTCCTGCAAAATTTTACGGTTGGTATCAACTTATAGCAACGCTCAGAACACAGGATAATATATGGACAGAAACCCGTTCGTTTGTTTTACTTGCGCCTGACACAAGAACCGAAAAATGGCAGGGTAAAGGTGGACTTTTTGGATACTGGAGTTATCACGGTGGTCATTATACACCAAAGCCAGAACATCATATTAGTTTGATGACGATGGCAGGAGCAAGGACGAGTATTGGTATTCCACAGGGTCAAGAAAACAATGAGTATATAAAAAAACACTGGACAAGGATTCCTGCTGGTGCGTGGGAGGTAAGTCCTCAGGAATGGGCAGCAGAACAGCCGTATGATCAGGCAAAATATGATGATTATAAGAAAAAGGTTATCGAGGCATATACAAAGGCACGTAATGTTGTGCCCGAACAATACAGACCTGACCATGTTTTTTTCTTTCCCGAGCCAAGCATCAGCAATAGAATGACAGCGGGTAACTATCCAGAATATTGGGGAGAACAAGGATTTCAACCAACAGAGGATGAACTGAAAAGAATAAGGATGCATTTTATAACAGCAAAATGTGCCGCAGAAGCAATCAGGGAAACCTGGCCAGAACTAAAGATTTTAATACCATGGGGAGATCCGCTTTTTATTGTTCCACTTCTACGGGCAGGATTCCCGAAAGAACTAATTGATGGTTCAGGGCTTGATATATGTGGATTTGAGCGATTACCAGAACAACAACTCCACCAGATTAGTGTGCACCGGTTGTACGAATTACTAAAGGAATATGAAAAAGCAGGTATCCCTAACCCTGATCTTCGTTATTGCGAAGGTATTTTTGTTCCAACAGAAATAGGTGCATGTTCATGGGATGAGCAGATGGATATTTACAATAGATGGGTATTGATAAGTATGGGATATGGAGTAAAAAAATTTTATTCCGGGTGGTTTTCATTTGATTGTGGAAATTACTATGGTGCAGAACATTATGGTGGCTGTGGTATATTCAGAAGAATTCCATACTGCGACCCAAAACCAGCATATGCGGCATATGCAACAATGACAGATAAACTGAATGAAGCAGAGTTTGAAAAATGGGTTCCAACAGGTTCTCTTACAAGTTTCTGCCTGAAGTTCAAAGGCACAGAAGGTAATGTTTATACACTATGGACAATAAGAGGTAAAAGACCTGCTACCCTTACATTTGCAGATGATACAGAGATAGGGATAACTGATGTTATGAATAATACAATTGTTTCTAAAACTGCTAATAAGAAAGCCACAATTATAATTGGTTCATCAGTTACATACATAACCACAAAAAGTGAGATTGTAAGTATTGAGTTAGGTCTTTCAGATAATTCTGATTCAGAACCTTCGAAAAATGCTATACCTGTTGCTAATCTCGGGGATGGCTCATGGAGATACACCGAGAAAAGAGATATACTTTATGAGAATAATAATTTTGATACATTCAGATATAAGGGAAGGTTTACCTCATTAATTGAGAAAGATGATAAATTTGGAAATATCCTTGTTTCAAAACTTGAAAAACAGGAAAAAACCCATGAACTGATGCCTTGGTATTCAATTCTTGAACCAAAACGTCCCATTATTCTTCCAGGTGCCCCATCAGCAATTGGAATCTGGGTAAAAGGCGCAAGTGATTGGGGAAGAATTGTTTATTGCCTTAGAGATGCTCGAGGCGAAAGATGGGTTAGTATAGGAACAAAAGACCAGTGGAATTGTGATGATGTTCATTCCTGGAGTTCTTTTAACTTTGATGGATGGAGGTATATAAGGTTTGAACTTCCTGGCAATGAAGGATATGATAACTTTAGAAAGTATGGAACAACCTGGTGGCGTTATGCAGACGGGGATGGAATTGTTGATTTACCTCTGAAACTTGAAAATATTATTATTGAACAAAGGTCTCATATCCTTTATGTGAATGATGTCCAGCCAGTTTCTTCTGATACTGTTTGTTTTGGCAGGATTTATGTTGAGTATGATAAACCAGAGGATTCAACACAAAGAGCAGTTTTATCAAGCAGGGTCAGAATGCCAAAGCCAAAGAATATTCCAGATTTACCAAATCCAATTGCTGAAATAGAAAAAACCGGTGTTTACGAGCCAACCTCAATAATCAAGATTGATCCACCATC
>MWDQ01000061.1 GCA_002070645.1 candidate division TA06 bacterium ADurb.Bin131 | reverse complement strand
AGTGAATTATGAAGATTACTGATGTAAAAACAGTTCTTCTTACGGGTCCGTGTACAAACGACCCATTTCTCAGTGAATCCAGAAAAAGAAGGAGTGCAGCGTTTATTGAGATTTATACAGATTCAGATATTATGGGTATAGGCGAAACTTACGCAGGTTATTTCTTTCCTGAGGTAGTTCCAGAGATTGTTAATTTTTTTTCGCCAATTCTTATTGGCCAAAACCCTGATGATATCAACCAGTTTTTCTATGGGAAACCTCTATTAAATGAACAACTCGGGGGAGAATAAAATGAAGATAATTGCAATTTCAGGAAGCAGAAACCCAGAAGGTAAAACAGGTATGGCAGTTGAGGCATTCTGTAAAGGGGTTGAAGTAAAAAAAGCACAAATAGAAAAGGTTTTTCTGGCAGAAAAAAATATTGAAAGATGTCGACAGTGCAATGCTTCTGGCTGGGGTATATGCAGAACAGAAGGAAGATGCACCATTGAGGATGATTTTTTTTCTATTGTGGATAAAATAAGGCAGGCAGATGGAGTACTTTTTGCAACCCCTGTTTATTTTAGTGATATCAGCGAAAGTATGAAGGCATTTCTTGATAGGATGAGAAGAATTACAAGAAATGAAAATGGATTAATCGGTATATCCGAGAAACCAGCAATTGGAATATGTGTTGCTGGGGGCGGAGGTGGTGGATCTGTTATGTGTTGTTTTTTTCTTGAAAGGATTATATCTGGTTGTACATTTACTGTTATAGATATGATTCCCTGCAGAAGACAGAATCTTGCACTTAAACAGAAAATTCTCAGCATAACAGGAGAATGGTTTGTTGAACAAATCTTAACAGGTGACTATAAAAAATGAGGTTTAAGGATATAAGAAGAAGGACAGAAAGATTTTTCAGACAGATCTCTGGAAGAGATGTCTGGAACTGGAGGCAGGTAAAGTTAGATGTGTTTTTTGCAGGGAAAGAACACTATGCCGTATGTTCAGATTATCTTTCTTCGAGGAGTATTGTGTATTCAGCGGGTATAGGAGATGATATAAGTTTTGATATTGATATTATAAAAACATTTGGTGCAATCGTATATGGCTTTGACCCATCACCAGCAAGTATCGCCTGGATAGAAAAGTATAAGCTACCTATTGAGTTTAGATTTTTTCCTTATGGCATATCAGATTATGATGGAACAATGCTTTTGTATCCTCCTGAAAATCCAAAAAGTACATCATTTTCTCTCGTTGATTATGCGAATACTTCTGCAGAGGCATTTGAGGTTCCTGTTAGAAGGATTCCAAGCATTATGAAAGAACTTGGACATACCCATATTGACCTATTAAAACTTGATATAGAAGGTGGAGAATATGCGGTAATAGAGGACATCATTGAATCAGATATAAGGCCAGGGCAGATTATTATTGAATTCCACCATAGATTTTCAGGGATTGGGATTTCAAAAACAAAACATGCACTTAAACTACTTAAATCAAGCGGCTATAAGATTGTTTATATAGAACCAAGAGGATACGTATACTCTTTTATATATAGGGATATTATTCTTTCGGAAAAACAGGTTGTTGTGGCACATTCAGGGCTATAAATTCTTGACAGAAGGTATCCATTTTTTTATACTCTTTGGGGGCTGGAAATTCCTATGACAAAGAAAAAACATTTCATTTCACCGCAAAAATTGCTGATAATTTTTTTTGGAACAATTGCAATTGTTTATGCTTTTCTTCTTTATTACAAACAGAAAACTAAACTTCTCGCGGATGAGGAAGAAATAAAAAAATTGAAACAGGAAAACGCAATGCTTGAAAAAACCCTTAAACAGGTGGATACACCATTTATGACAGAAAAAATAGCCAGGGAACAACTTGGAATGATGAAACCAGGAGAATATAAAATTATTATTAAGGAAAATCAAAATGTTTCCCATTAAATTTGTTCGCGAAAACCTTGATCTTCTTAAAAAAGCAGCAGAACAGAAAAATGCGTACGTTGACTGGGATGCTTTTCGGGAATATGAGAATGAAAGAAGAAAGATTATTCATATTCTCGAGGAAGAAAAAAGACAGCATAAAAAACTCAGCCAGGAACTTTCTATACTTAAACAAAAAAATCAAGATTTTGAAGGTATTCTCAAGCAGGCAAGACAATTGTCTGATAGTATAAAGGACAGAGAAGCAACCTTAAGGGAAATAGAGGAAAAAACAGAAAATATTCTTGCATCAATCCCGAATATTCCACATCCAAGTGTCCCTGTTGGCAAAAGTTCAGAAGAAAATATTGTTGTCAGAACCATTGGAGAGATAAAAGACATCCCTTTTGATGTAATTCCTCACTATGAAATAGGCAAAAAACTTGATATTCTCCATCTCGATAGGGGAGCAAAGATTAGCGGGAGCTTTTTCCCTGTATTTTCGGGCCATGGTGCACGACTTGTCAGGGCATTGATTAACTTTATGCTTGATACTCACACTAAATCCGGGTATAAAGAAATATGGCCACCCTCTGTTGTTAATAGAAAAAGCATGTTTGGAACAGGCCAACTTCCGAAACTTGAAGAAGACATGTACAGATTAAAAGACGAAGATATGTTCTTAATACCCACAGCAGAAGTCCCTGTAACAAACTTCCACAGAGAGGAAACTCTTTCTGAAGAATCTCTTCCAATCAGATACTGCGCGTATACACCCTGTTTCAGAAGAGAGGCAGGCGCATATGGAAAAGATACAAAAGGCCTTATGCGGCTTCACCAATTTGATAAAGTAGAACTTGTAGTTTTTTGCAGACCAGAGGTTTCTTATGATGAACATGAAGTCCTTGTAAAAGAAGCAGAAAAGGTTTTACAGATGCTCGAGATTCCATACAGGGTTGTACTTCTATGTACAGGGGATATGAGTTTTGCGGCTTCAAAATGTTATGATATTGAGGTTTGGGCGCCTGGTGTCAGGAAGTGGCTTGAGGTTTCCTCATGTTCAAATTTTGAGGATTTTCAGGCAAGAAGGGCAGATATAAGATACCGTGCAAAAAATGGAAAGACATCCTTTGTTCATACTCTTAATGGTTCTGGGATAGCACTTCCGAGAACAATTATTGCGATTATGGAGAATTATCAAACACAGAATGGAACTATTATTATTCCTGAAGTTCTCAGACAATATATGGATGGATTAACCGAGATTAAATGATGAACATAATTCAAGAAATAGACAGGATCTCAGAATTATTCAAGGAGGATGTAATAAAATGGAGGAGAGAATTCCACAAATATCCAGAGCTTTCAAACCAGGAAAAACAGACATCCCTGAGGATTCAGAAAATTCTAAAATCTTTTAATATAAAATTCTCAACTGCTGCGCAAACAGGTGTTATTGCTGAAATACCTGGTGGTAAGAAAATCTTGGGAATAAGGGCTGATATGGATGCCTTGCCTGTAAAGGAGGAAACAGGACTTGATTTTGCCTCTGAGAATCAGGGTATTATGCATGCATGTGGACATGATGCGCATATGGCTATTGCCCTTGGTGTGATGGCTGTTTTTTCAAAGATAAAAAACCTGCCTTTTTCTTTAAGGGCTATATTTCAACCAGCAGAAGAATCATTTCCCTGTGGAGCACCAAGAATGATTGAAGAGGGTGCTTTAATGGGAATGAAATATCTTATAGGATTTCATGTTTGGCCATCTCTAAAAATAGGAACCTTTTCAGTGATAAAAGGTCCTGTGATGGCTTCTGCTGACAGGTTCAGTATACAAATAAAAGGAAAAGGCGGGCATGGGGCTAGTCCACATAAAGCCATAGATAGTATTGTTGCTTCAGCACATTTTATTTCAGAAATTCAGACAATTGTAAGTAGAAGATCAGACCCCCAAAATCCGCTTGTTATTTCTGTTGGCAAAATATCAGGCGGAGATGCATTTAACGTGATTCCCGAGCAAGTAGAGATTCTCGGAACAGTGAGAACATTTGATCAAAAGCAGAATATCCTCGCAGAAAAAAACATTAAAACAATTTTGAAAGGAATTGAAACCGGGTTCAGGGTTAAAACATACCTTAAATATGAAGAATTTGTCCCTTCTACATACAATGATCCCTTACTTTCTGAAAAGGTTATAGATATCCTTTCATCATGTTTTGGAAAAAAATCTGTGATAACAGACGAAAAACCAAGTATGGGAAGCGAGGATTTTTCATTTTATAGCAGGCTTATTCCTTGTTGTTATATCAATATCGGCTGTGGAAAATCTGAATATTTCAATCATAGCAGTAGATTTACGATTAACGAGGGATGCCTTGTTTCAGGAATTAAGGCGATTTCAAGAATTTTATGGGAAATAGGTAGCACAGAATCTTCTTCTGTCCACTCCTGTTGGAAGAAAAGACAGGGGGAGTAGATAACATCTCATTTTGATTTTTGTAATTTGCATTTGCACTTTGAATCTTAACGATGAAAATACCCTGTTTCTGCGAAGGACCTCTCTAAAAGGGGACAGGGCTATAAAGATTTTGAAACTATTAAAAAATAAACAAAAATATTGCTAAAGAATGAGAAGGATCTAGTAGCGCTGAATGTTTTTATAGGAGGGTTTATGGCTAATATTAAGTTTGTCCTGGCAGTTGTAAAAGGAAGAGATGGGATAAATCACCCAGGGTTATGTATGATTACGGAAACCGAGAAATGGTTTGCTTTCAATGATGTGATGGGATTTTGTTTTAGAAAGGTAACAGAAACAAATATAGAAGATATTCCTATTGATGAAATGAAAAGAAAATATGCAGGTGTTTACAGGATCATGGCAGATAAATGGGCACATATTACAGCAATTCTTAAGGGCGGCGATACAAACATAAACATCTAATAGTAATTTTGAAAGGAGAATAAGAAAAAATGCCAATGAGAAAGGATATAAATAAGGTTTTGATAATAGGTTCAGGACCTATTGTTATAGGTCAGGCATGCGAGTTTGATTATTCAGGGACTCAGGCATGCAAGGCATTAAGACAGATTGGGTACAATATTATTCTTGTTAATTCAAATCCAGCAACAATTATGACAGACCCTGAAATGGCAGATTCAACATATATTGAACCACTTACGCCAGAGACAGTAGAAAAAATTATTGAGAAAGAAAGACCTGATGCTTTGCTTCCAAATTTAGGAGGACAAACAGGACTTAATATAAGCAGTGTGCTTCATAAAAAAGGTATTCTTGAAAAATACAATGTTAAAATTATAGGTGTTGAGGCAGATGCCATTGAAAGAGGTGAAGACCGTATTCTTTTTAAGGAAACAATGAATAATCTTAATATTCCTATGCCAGAAAGTGCACCTGCATTTTCAGTGGAAGAAGCAGAGGAAATAGCGAAAAAACTCGGATATCCTGTTGTTATAAGGCCTGCCTATACACTCGGAGGTACAGGCGGTGGACTTGTTTATAATGTAGATGAACTAAAAATTGTGGCGACAAGAGGACTTGCGGCAAGCATTGTTGGGCAGATACTTGTTGAGGAATCAGTACTCGGGTGGGAAGAACTTGAACTTGAGGTTGTTAGGGATTCAAAAAACCAGATGATAACAGTTTGTTTTATTGAAAATGTTGATACAATGGGGGTTCATACAGGTGATTCATTTTGTGTTGCTCCTATGCTAACCATTGACACATCTCTTCAAAAGAGATTACAGGAATATTCATTCAAGATAGTCGAGGCAATAAAGGTTATTGGAGGAACAAA
>MWDQ01000060.1 GCA_002070645.1 candidate division TA06 bacterium ADurb.Bin131 | reverse complement strand
ACCCAGTAATTTCCTATGAAAATATACCTGAAACTGTCTTTACAATTCCAGAGATTGGTGTTGTAGGAATAACAGAACAACAGGCACTTGCAGAAAAAAAACAAATCAGGGTTGGTAGATTTCCTTATAGTGCTCTCGGAAAAGCATTTGCATCAGGGAACATACAGGGTTTTACAAAAATAATTGTTGACCCTGAAACCGAAAAAATACTCGGTGTCCATATTATTGGAGAAAATGCAACTGAGATTATTCATACTGCGTCCCTGGCAATTTCTAATGGTCTAACAGTAAAAGAAATGCTTCAATCATATTACTGCCATCCAACATTCTCTGAAATTATCATGGAGGCATTGCTGGTTTGCGAGGGAAAACCTCTTCATATTCCAAAGACAAAAAAATGAATAGATTTCCGGTATGGGTCAAGAAAACAATAAAGAGCAGCCAAGAATACGAAACCACAAAAAACATACTCCAAAGGTATGGATTGAATACTGTTTGTGTTCATGCAAGATGTCCGAATATCTATGAGTGCTTTGGAAAGAAATATGCAAGTTTTATGATTCTCGGAAGTATCTGCACCCGAGCATGTAGGTTTTGCAGTGTTAGTCATACAACTGATATGCCTGATGTAGATGCAGAAGAACCAGAAAAGATTGCGCAGGCAGTAAAAGAACTGGGTTTAAGGTATGTGGTTATTACATCTCCGACCAGGGATGATCTTCCTGATGGCGGAGCAGGACATTTTGCCAGATGCATAATGGAAATCAGGAGGGAAAATCCAGGAATAAAGATTGAACCACTAATACCAGATTTCAAAGGAAATAAAGATTTTCTTATGGTTGTCCTCGATGCAAGGCCAGATGTTGTTTCGCATAATCTTGAAACAGTTCCATCCCTATATAGTTCTGTTAGACCACAGGCCAACTATGCCACATCATTGAATGTCCTTGAAAATGCAAAAAAACATGGATTTCTTATAAAATCAGGGATTATGGTCGGGCTCGGGGAAACATTCGATGATGTTATAAATGTAATGAATGACTTGAGAAATATAAACTGCGATTTTTTTGTAATTGGCCAGTATCTGAAATCAGCGCCAGAAAACCTTGACGTTAAAGAATTCATTAAACCTGAAGTATTTAAAGAATATAAACACATCGGCGAAAAAATAGGATTTAAGATGGTCTTTTCAGGTGTATTCTGTAGAAGTTCATATATGGCAGATATTGCATTGTCTTTTTTTTGATTTTTCCTTACAGGCATGGAGAAACACAGATAATGATGAGAAAAAGATTAGCAAATACCTTTGTTTTTCTGTTTTTCTTTATTCTGGTTATACCCTGTTGGTGTCAGGAAAAGATAGTTATTATCAGCCCGCACTGGGAGGGTGTAAAAATTGAGATTGGCAGGATATTTCAGGATTACTATAGGAAAGTTAAAAACACTGATATAAAAATTGAGTGGCTTGATCAGGGTGGAAGTTCAGATGATCTGAAATATGTTGAGTCGCTTTTTCAAAAAAATCCAGAGACAACAGGGATAGATATTTTCTTTGGTGGTGGACTTGACCCATATCTTCTATTAAAAGAAAAGGGTTATTTGATGCCGTTCAAGGTAAACGAGAAAATCATCAAAGAAATCCCTGCACAGTGTGGAGGAATTCCCAATTATGAT
This sequence comes from candidate division TA06 bacterium ADurb.Bin131, assembly GCA_002070645.1. Classification (GTDB taxonomy): domain Bacteria; phylum Ratteibacteria; class UBA8468; order B48-G9; family DTJG01; genus DTJG01. The sequence goes on along the minus strand of MWDQ01000060.1, from coordinate 3,435 downwards.
AAGGATTATACCTGGTATGGCATTGTTCTTTCAAGTTTTGGGATACTCTGTAATAAAAAGGTCCTCGAGTTTATCAAGGCACCCATCCCTGAAAAATGGAGTGATCTTGCAAAGCCAGAGTACTATGGCTGGGTTGGAACTTCTGACCCCCGTCATAGCGGAAGTATGCATATGATGTTTGAGATTATTCTTCAGGCAAACGGATGGAAAAAAGGATGGGATACAATACTCGGAATACTTGCAAACACGACAAGCATTCCAACAAGTGCATCACAGGCAGCAAAAGATACTGCTATTGGACAAACAGCAGTGTCTCTATCTATTGATTCTTATGCACTGGCCCAGATTGAGGTAAATGGTCCAGAAAATATGTGCTTTATATTACCAGAAGGACAAACAGTTATAAATCCTGATTGCGCTGGAATATTGAAAGGCGCTCCGAATCTTAAAAACGCTCAAATGTTTATTGAATTTCTTTTATCTGACCAATGTCAGAAACTTTTGATGTATCCAAAAAATTCTCCTGGAGGACCAAAGAAGTATTCTCTGAACAGGTTAAGCATAAAACCACGTGTGTATGAAAATTGTTCTGAGATTACAGTTAATCCATACAAAAAAGAAATGGATTTTAGTTTTGATTTTAAGCTTGCATCAAGAAGATGGTCGCTTCTTAATGACCTTGTTGGTGTTTTTTCCATTGATTGTGCAGGACTTGCAAGAAAAGCATATAAAAGGGTTATTGAGGACCCTTCAAGAAAAGACATTTTCTTTATGATCCCTGTAAAGGAAAACGAGCAGGACTTTCTTATTGAAAATTGGAAAGATCCTGTTTTCAGGAATAAACATCTGAACAAATACTTGAACTTTTCTACTCAAAAGTATAAACTATGCATAATGCACGGTTCAAAGAAAAAATGAAAGGGATGCGAGGACATTTACTTTTACATTTTGGATCGAATTTTAAGGATGGAAACACCCTGTGTGTATGAGATACCCCTAATCTTTCCCTCTTTGAAAAGTCCTCCCCCTAATTCCCCCTTTTATAAAGGGGGCGAGGCGGATTTTAATTCCCCTCTTTTAGAGGGGTGTCTCGTAGAGAGAGGGCATTCAATCATCAAAACCCATCTACTGAGGGACTTTAGTCCTGTGTCTTTTTTGCAACAGCATAAATAATGAAAATCATTTCTCATCCTTTACGAAAGGAGGGAGAACGAAAAATACCACTTTCATATTTTATGAAAGGAAATAGGAACAATGGTAATTCTTTTACACAAGCGATTCTTAGAAGATATGGGTAAGGGATAGAAAGGGGCGAGGCGGATTTAGAAGGGAGGGATATAAAAACTTTTGAAACTATTGAAAAATAAACAAGGAGGAAAAATGGCAAAGATTGGGCTTCAACTTTATTCAGTAAGGACAGATTGTGAAAAGGACTTTGTTGGTACACTTTCAAAGGTCTCAAAAATTGGGTATGAAGGTGTGGAATTTGCTGGATACTATGGAAGAGATGCAAAAGAATTGAGAAAAATACTTGAGGACCTTAATCTTGTTTGTTGTGGTACGCATATCGGTTTGAACACTTTAATAGGAGATGAACTCCTTAAAACAGTTGAGTTTAATGCAGTTCTCGGCAATAAGTATCTTATAGTCCCAGGCCTTCCAGAGGAATATCGTAATTCCATTCAGGCATGGAAAAATACAGCAAGAATATTCAATGAAATTGCTGATCGATTAAAACCATATGGAATGAAAACTGGATATCACAACCACTGGATAGAATTTCAGCCACTGGAAGGAGAAAAACCTATGGATGTTTTCTTTTCTTCTACATCAAAGGATGTAATCATGCAGTTTGATACTGGAAATGCCCTGCATGGAGGAGGAAATGTTATTGAGTACCTTAAAAAGTTTCCTGGTAGATCTGATACAATTCATATAAAAGAATTTTCTTCCACAAACGATAAGGCAATAATTGGAGAAGGTGACATACCTTGGAAATCCGTAATTGAAATATGCTCAACATCTGGAAATACTGAGTGGTATATTATTGAACAGGAAAGTTACGCCTATGCACCTATCGAGTGTGTTGAAAGGTGCTTTATCAATTTCAAGAAAATTCTTCTTAATAAATAATCCAACCCTTCCTTGGAAGGGAGGAATTTCTTCTTCCGGGGGCAGCGATGGAAAAAGTCCAGCAAAATAAAGTGATTGAGTTTTGCTTTACTTCAAAACAAAAGATAGGCCAGCCAGAGGATATAGATTTTTCTGCAAATTTTGTTTCTCCTTCAGGAAAAATCAGGAAGGTTCCTGGATTCTGGGATGGGGGAGATGTCTGGAAGATACGATATTCTTCGACTGAAGAAGGAATTTATTCTCTTGAAACAGAATGCCAACAAAACATTAAGGGCCTTTCTGATAGTAAATCTGATTTCAGGGTTATCCACGCAAAACATAAAAACCCACTCTATAAATATGGTTTTCCTGTTGCTCGCAATGGAAATATAACATACTTAAATGGAAAGGAATTTTTCTGGCTCGGCGATACATGGTGGATGGGATTGTGTAAAAGATTAACCAGGGATGGTTTTAGGATACTCTCAAAGGATAGAGCGAAAAAAGGTTTTACTGTTGTTCAGATTGTTGCAGGCCTTTATCCTGATATGGTCTGGTATGATCCGCGGGGTAAGGGCGAAAAGGGATTTCCATACACAAGAGATTTTTCAAGAATGCTGCCTGGCTATTTCAAAGCCGCTGACTGGAGGATTCAATACCTTGTTGAATTAGGCATTGTTCCATGCATTGTTGGTGCCTGGGGATACTATATTAACTGGACAGGCACTGAAAAAATGAAAAAACACTGGAAGAATATTATTGCAAGATGGTCTGCTTATCCTGTTATATGGTGTGTTGCTGGAGAAACCACAATGCCCTATTATTTATCAACAACCAGAGAGGATGATCAGCGGTTTCAGAAAAAAGCATGGACTGAAGTTGCAAGATATATCAAAGAAATAGATTCTTTTAACCATCCCCTTACAACACACCCAACCCGGCTTGGGCATGAAATGCTTGAAGACCCTGAACTTCTTGATATCAACATGCTGCAAACAGGCCACGGAAGTCATACCTCATTTGACAATACCTGGACATCAATAAAAGAAGCACGAGAAAAGTTTCCTGATAAACCTGTTGTTATAGGAGAATTAAACTATGAAGGAATAGGACAGGCATGCAGACAGGAGATTCAGAGGGTTTGTTTCTGGGGAAGTATTCTTTCAGGTGCACAGGGTTATACATATGGGGCAAATGGGATATGGCAGGTAAACACAAGAGAAAAACCTTATGGACCATCTCCTCATGGAAGAAGTTGGGGAGATACTCCCTGGGAAGATGCATATAAACTACCAGGTTGCTTGAATATATCAATCGGGAAGA
>MWDQ01000059.1 GCA_002070645.1 candidate division TA06 bacterium ADurb.Bin131 | reverse complement strand
TTTCCAGAACCCAGAAACAAAAATTATACGATGTAAAAAGAAAGGGTCTTTGAATTGAGAATTACAATCTCTCCGGGCCCATCTTTACTAAAGATTGGAGTTAAAAATCCATTCACGCCTTCCTTTATGAAAGGAACGAGTAAATCATCTTTTCTGAGAAAAAAAGAAATAAATGATTTGCTGTAGGTCCTTAGTACATTAATTTTATAAAATTTTACCTGAACAGCCATTGTTTATATACGATTATTTTCAACATTAAGTCTGTTATTTTTAACAAGAAAAAGGTAAAATATTCTGGCGAGAAGTTTTTTGTTCTGAAATAGGAGGCAGATTGAAACTAAAGGTCGCAATTGTTGGGTTTAGACACGGACATATCTTTGATATTGTTTCGAGAATAAAAAATAGCAATAATCTTGAACTTGTTGCAGCATGTGAACAACATCAGCCAACAGCAAAATCTGTTGAAGACAGTGGGATTGCAAAGATAACACATACAGATTATATAAAAATGCTCGAGACAGTTGAGTGCGATATTGTTGCAGTTGGTGACTGCTATGGAAAAAGAGGAAAGATTGTTATTGAGGCATTAAAAAAAGGAAGACATGTTATATCAGATAAACCTTTATGCACCCGGCTTGAGGAAATAAAAGAAATCTCTGGGCTTTCGAAAGAAAAAAATCTCAAGGTTGGTTGTCAGTTTACTTTAAGGGATATGCCCCAGTTTATAGGGATGAGGGATTTGATAAAATCAGGAAACATTGGAGAAATCCACAGCATTATATTTACAGGAAATCATCCCTTGATGCTGGATGAAAGACCTTCATGGTATTTTGAGCCAGGAATGCATGGTGGAACAATCAATGATATTGGAGTTCATGCTGTTGATTATATCCCATGGGCAACAGGGATGAGAATTTCAAAAATAAACTCGGCAAGATCTTGGAATGCCTTTGCTAAAAAATATCCTTATTTCAAGGATGCTGGACAGATGATGTTAACAATGGAAAATGGTTGTGGAATTCTCGGGGATGTTTCTTATTTTTCTCCTGATAGCCATGGTTATGGACTTCCTTTTTACTGGAGATTTACTGTTTACGGGACAGGTGGCATTGCAGAAACATCAGCAACATCAAAAAATATTATATTTGCAAAAAATGGAGAAAAACAGATTTCTTTTCTTAATCTGCCAGAGCCAGATGATGGTGGTTATTTTAAGGCATTTATTGATGATATTAACGGTACCCGCGAACCAGACAAACTAAATACTTATGATGTTATCCTTTCGTCATACATTGCCCTTTTAATTCAGGATGCAGGAGATAAAAACATTAGAGAACTTTGCATTAATACAGAAAAAAAATTTCAAACTGATGAGGTTGGATTGTAGTCCCCTACAAAAGCATCTGTATCTTTTTTTACCTGTTCCTTTTCATTATCCCAGTCGCTTTCAACTGTTTGTGGAACAACCCATGGTCTTATGGGACATTTTTTACAACCAGAAAATCCCTTTATCTTTCCGTTTAAGAATTTCTCAATAACCTGCCTGCATACATTCATATCTATCACCAATACATCTGCATTTCCAATCTTTCCTTCTTTTAATAGTTTATTTTTTCTCATGTAATCCAGATATACTGTTTTATCAGTAATCTCACAACTTTTTTCTCTCCAACTCCATGTCCTTATCTTAACAATTTCTCCTGAAGGTAATTTCACAGGATATTGCTCTGTTCTTTTTCCAAGACAGGGGACATTATTTGTTTCTTCCACAACATGGTGGAATGTGTTTGCTGAAATTGCATCAATAAGCACAATTTTTCCACCTGCTTTTTCGAGAAGATACAAAGGACTTCCTTTGCCCATTGTCAGATATTTGTGATGGTCTTTTACAAAGTCCTTTGCATTTTTGCCCCAGACAGCAAATGAATGGGTTGGGTTAAGCGAACGATAAACATTTTTCATTTTCCTGAATGTTTCTGGTATTGTTCCATTTATTGTTGGTGTTTCAACAGGTGAAAAATATGCTTGTGGATTGTTCTTAAATATCTCACCATGGTTAAAGGAAGGCATCATTAAAAGCCCGTCTTTGCTAATAAGTTCCATCAATGCTTCGCATACTGCCTCTGGGCCTCCTTCTACATAGCCGAGAGAAGAAAGCGAAGAATGAACAATAATATAATCTCCTTTTTTTATTCCGAGTTTCCCAAGTTCTCTTTTTATATCCTGTTTTGTAGTTATTACCTTATAGCGAATTTTTACATAGCCATATTTTGAAAGATACTGGATATATTTCGTAATCTGCCTTTTTTCCTGTTCATCTAATTCAGGTATACCGTAGAATTCTCTTTCCCAGGAAATTTCCTGAAATATTCGGTAAAGGTCTTTTTTCCCATCTACCCTGTTAATCGCAGAATAAAACTCTTCTGGTGGATGGATTCTCTCTTTGTGAGGAATTTCTGATAGGGAAAACACAAAAACTGGTTTTCTCCATGTTATCACGATGTTTTCTGCTTTTTTTTCTTCCCTTGATAAAAGTTTTTTTTCTGCGTGGGTACTATCCAATCTTTTTTCAATATCTGCAGTAGTTTTTCTGGCTATTAAATCAATATCTTCAAGAATTTTTTCATCTGGTTTAATGTGAAACCCTGCCATTGATGAATATTTATTCTTTAAGTAAGTGGCAATATAAAAAATCCTTTCTTTTATTGTACAAACATCAAATTTTTCTGGATTTTCATCAATCATTAGACTAAGGCGAGATATATAAGCATAAAATTCTTGCTTGATAAATGCATCAGGAATGTTTATATATCTGTGTCTTAATGAATTAGAGCAAAGCACCCAGGCATATGTTGCAAGAGAGCATAGTATGTGTTTTCCGATATTCCAGTTTACGATTTCAGGATCAACAGAGTTATGATGAAATCTTCCAGGGTGTGATATAAAATATATTGTTGGAACATTGATAGAAAGGTCAGAAACAAATGTATCGTCTTCAAACATTGGTCTTTCTTTTTTCCATGGCAAATCCTGAGGGAATACACCTTCAAGTATTTTTTCAAATATCCAGTCCCCGAAGAATGGTTTTGTAAACTGGCTTCCATAAAGGGTTATTCTCATTCTTCCTGATTTAACAATATCAGGCGTAATTCCATCAACATTAAATGCATAAACAATGTTGCGGTTTTTTTCAAAAAACTGAGCCATTCCATATCTTTCCATTGAAAACAAAAATCTTATGCCTGTATCTAAAACAAATTTTTTCTCCCTGATTAATCTATTAAAAACCCTGCACATCTCAATAAGTCCTGCAACACCGCTTGCATTATCTGTAATCATTGGTTCATAAAGATGCGCAAGAAATGCCACTTCCTTTTTTGTCTTACCGGGAATTAAGCCAGTGATTGAATAGATTTTTCCGTTGTACCTTTTGCTTTTTACTGAGGTATATACCTTTACATCCCTAGTATTAAGCAAGTTCTGAAGAAATTCCCCATCAGCAGGAGTAATAGAAAAACATACCATTTTTTTATCTTGTTTTGTATGGTACCATCCAGAATTTTTTACCCAGCCATTGATCCAGAATATTCCATTTCTTTTTTCAGGCGCACCCGAATAACAGGAAATAATCCCGGCAGCACCTGATTCTTCAATTTTCTGTCTGCATTCCTTTGGATGGATGTTTCCGCAGAAAACAAGACATCTGCTTAAATTTTTATATTGGTTCATATTTCTTATATCAACAACATTTAGCACTGTACCTTCTATATCACCGCAGCGATTTGCAATGTGGAATGGATGCTGCCTTGTATCTGCAAGAATTTTTCCGTTAAACTGCATTGGTTCAACAATACTGAGATGTCCATATTCATAATCCCATGCCTCTGGCATTATAAAATCTACATAGACAGTTTCTCCATCTGCATTTAATTCAATTAATTCAACATCTTTTGCTCCAGCATCCTTTAATTCCTGTAAGCATATTCTTGCGCTTTTTTCAAAGTCCCTGTAGCAGAATTTTGATTCAATGTTATATATCTTCAGTGCGAAATTTTTCCATCTGCTTACATCAAATTGATTTTTGAATTCCTCATAAATTTTTTTCATATATTTTCCACCCACTATAAAGGAATAACTGAAAAAGGTTTTTTATCAGGTTATCATAATTTCTTAATATGTGAAAATACTACGTAACATCAATTTTACATTGTACGCTGATAGGAAAGACAACAACGGGTATTCCTTTATTATAAAGAGTTCTTTGAATGGCAAAAATAGTGTAGTTATGCAATCATCTAGAAAATAATGTATCTGTTGGAAGAACCCTACCTGTACATGTATTTGATTTTATTCTGAATTTGATTTATAATTTTCCTCCAACAAGAAGTCCTTATTTTTTCAATGAAATTTCTATAACTTGAGGAGTATCTTATGTCAACACCATTAGAAAAATGGGTTCAGCAGCAGGCAGAATTAACAAAACCTGATAGGATTCACTGGTGCGATGGTAGCGAAGAAGAGGCAAGATGGATTATCAACAATGGAATTGAACAGGAAAAAATCAATGGAAATCCTGTTTTCTATGCTTTAAACCAGGATGTCTGGCCAGATGCATATCTCCACAGGAGTCATCCAACAGATGTTGCGAGAACAGAACACCTCACATATGTATGCCATCAGGATAAAGAAACAGCTGGTCCAAACAATAACTGGATGGAACCAGAAAAAGCAAAAAAAATGCTAACAGGTCTGTTTGATGGTTGTATGCGGGGAAGAACAATGTATGTTCTTCCATATATGATGGGACATCCTGATTCTCCTTTTGCAAAGGCATGTGTACAACTCACAGATATTTCGTATGTTGCTGTGAGTATGAGGATTATGACGAGGATGAGCAAAAAGGTTATTGAAAAAATTGGGAATAGTGATGATTTTGTAAAAGGTCTGCATTCTATTGGAGATTTTAATCCTGAAAGAAGATTTATTATGCATTTTCCTGATGAACGTCTTGTCTGGAGTATTGGTTCTGGTTATGGAGGCAATGCTCTTCTCGGGAAAAAATGTTTTTCCCTCAGGATTGCATCATGGCTTGGATATAATGAGGGCTGGCTCGCAGAGCATATGGTTATTATGGGAATCGAAGACCCAGAAGGAAACATAACCTATATTACTGCTGCAATGCCTTCTGCCTGTGGAAAGACAAACCTGGCAATGATGGAATCAGCACTTCCTGGGTATAAAATATGGACTCTCGGGGATGATATTGCATGGCTTAATATTGGTACTGATGGGAATCTTTACGCGATAAATCCTGAGATTGGTTTTTTTGGGGTTGTACCTGGAACATCAACAAAAACAAATCCAAATATGATAAAAACCCTGAAGGGACATAATTTTTATCCAACGCTTTTTACAAATACAGGGCTAAACCTTGATACAAATGAACCCTGGTGGGAGGGTTGTGATACACCGCCAGGCCAGAATATGGTTGACTGGCAGGGAAATGCGTGGACCCCTTCTTTGGGTAGTCCTGCTGCACATCCTAATTCAAGGTTTACTGTTTCAATCTATAATGCTCCTACTCTATCAAAAGAATTTGATAATCCAATGGGTGTTCCGATATCAGGTATAATTTTTGGTGGAAGAAGGACAAACCTTATTCCACTTGTTACAGAGGCATTTTCATGGAAGAACGGAGTTTTCATGGGTGCAGGAAGTGGTTCTGAAACAACTGCTGCTGCTGCGCATCAGGTTGGTGTTTTAAGAAGAGATCCAATGGCAATGCTTCCTTTCTGTGGATATAATATGGCTGATTATTTCAAGCACTGGCTTGTTATGGGAAGCAGGATGAAAAATCCTCCGAAAATCTTCAGTGTCAACTGGTTTAGAAAGGATGAAAATGGACGATTTCTGTGGCCTGGCTTTGGAGAAAATATTAGGGTGTTAAAATGGATTATTGACAGAATAAAAAATCGTGCAGAAGGTAAAGATACACCAATTGGTATTGTTCCACGACCAGAAGATATTGACACATCAGGCCTTGATATTTCAAAAAAAGCATTGGAAAAATTGTTAAGCGTTGATATAAAAGAATGGAAAAATGAAATTCAGGATATCAAGAAATTCCTTGATACATTTGGTAGCAAAATTCCCCAGGATATACTTGAAGAATACCAGAAATTATACAATCAGGTAGTTTAGTTCTTAACTTTTTTCTCTGGGTTGAGTTCAAGAATTTTTGCAGATATATACTGGCAACCACAGGCATATTTTTCAAGAACATCTTCAAGTGTTGAGTTTTCAATTTCCTCGAGAACCTTTTTTATAGGAACTTTCCCAATCTGACTGATTGCCCATGCAATTGAAATTTCAGAAAAACTGTGGCTTTTCCTAATGAGATTAAACTCTTTTTCAGAAATTTTCGAAGAACTCAAGATCTTTTTTGCAATAACTTCAGCCAGATAAGGATTTACCGCACGTTTTTCTATCTCAATTGCATTGCTGTAAATCTCAACAATGTTTTCTCTGCCGCTGTCAATATATTGATTGATTGTACTTATTGTTTGCTGTATTTCTTCTTTAGTTGCAGGCTTTATCTGCGCAGCAAATCCAGAAACTGCAAAAATCAGAACCAATCCAATTACCAACCAAGTCCTGAACATTTTCACCTCCTGGTTTGATTGCAGGCATTACCAAAAATTCATTCAATTTTCAATATAAAAATGTTCAACCTTCTCAGCATAAAGGAAACGCTTACATCTTTCAATTAAACCCTGATTTTCTACAATTTTTTATATTCTGTGCCTGATATTTATTACATCACATCATCCGCTGATTAACAATTATTGTATATCTTCAAGGATGTTTATCAGATCATCCTCGTGTTCTACTTCATCCTTAAGGATAGAAAGTACCATATAATATGTTATTGGATCTTTATCTTTAAGTGTTTCTGCGAGTTTCTGATAAACACCAATTGCGCACTGTTCTCCTTTAATGTTCTGTTTTAACACAGGTATTACAGAAGGATCTTCTGGTGCTTCATATCCGCAGTTTGTCAGTTTATACCAATCTTCTGGTTTAAGCACAGGTGTTCCACCGAGTTGAATAATCCTGTCAGCAATCATTCCAGCATGCTTAAGTTCATCTCCTGCATGCTGGCCGAGTTCTGCGGCAACCTCTTCTCTGAATTTACCTTTTACAAGTTTTTCTCCGAGCCAGTACTGATAATATGCAAGCCATTCATCTGAAAGCGCTTTATTCAACTGGTCTATTATCTGATTTACATCTGCATTAATTATTTCAAGACCTTTTCTTTTCATATGCCTCCCTTGTTAACTATTTTTATCCTTCTCTTTTTCCAAGTTCTTTATCAAGCATAATAAGCGCAGGTCCTGCTTCTTTAATTGTTTTGAGTGTCTCGAGGATATATGCTGCATTTTTTTCTTCTTCAACCTGTTCATTTACAAACCACTGCAGCATAAATAAAGTTGGATTATCATCTGCCTGTTTTGCAAGTTTGACAAGATTATTTATCATGGATGTTACCTTTTTTTCGTGCTCGAGGGTTTTCTCGAAAACCTCTGTTGGGGATGAAAAATCCGTTGGTGGTTGGTCAATGGCTTTAAGAATTACCTGTTCGCCAACATCCACAATAAAATCAAATATCTTCATTGCATGACCTACTTCTTCTTTTGCCTGGACCTTTAACCAATGGGCAAATCCAGGAAGGTTTTTACCATCACAATACGCAGCCATACTCAGGTATAGATACGCTGAATAAAGCTCATTCTTAACCTGCTCATTCAATGCTTCTTTCAATTTTGCATCCATATTCCTCCTTATTTATGCACCAAACTTTTCAAGTTTTAATGCGTTAGCTAGTAAAATATACATAATGCTTGTTGCTGGTATTGTTCCGAGCATTCCTTTTGCGCATGCTCTTTCTGTAAAACTATTAACATCGTCTGGTATGATATTCTGTGAAACAATAACAATAGGTACAGGATGCCATGAATGCCCCTTCAAAACAGAAGGAGTTGAATGATCTCCTGTAAGACATATCACATCAAACTTAAGATTTTTCATACCCCTTATCTTTGTATCAAATTCTTCTATTGTTTGAACCTTTCGATTAAAGTCCCCGTCTTCTCCGGCGCTGTCAGTTTTTTTATAGTGAAGATAAAAAAAGTCATAGTCATTATACACCTTATTAAGGATTTCTATTTCATCATCAATTGTTTCAAGCCCTGCTATAACATTCATACCAACAAGTTTTGCAAGTCCTTTATACATTGGATAACTTGCGATACAAACTGGATTCAAAAGATACTTTTTTTCAAATGATTCTATGTCAGGGATACCTGAAAATCCTCTTAAAAGAATTGTTCTTGCTTTTGTATTCTGCTGCGCAAGGATTTTTTCTGCCTGCTTAAGAAATTCATTAAGTATACCTGCAGTAAATTCAGCATTCTTTTTTAATGGAGTAATTTTTCTTAAAGGAAGCCCTTCTTTTTGAGGATCGTTTTCCGAAATATCAGGTGAAAGATTCTTACCCTTTAACAATATCGCAAGTCGGTGTTCTTTAACTGTCTTTATAATTATCTCAACACCATTTATGACTTTTATTTTTTCCTGAAGAATCTGTACGATTTTCTGGTTTTGTTCTGTTGGAATCCTTCCTGCTCGTCTGTCAGTGACAATGTTATTTTCATCTATTGTAGCAAAGTTCCCTCTTATTGCAATATCGTTCTTGTCCATTTCCATACCTACCCCGAGGACTTCGAGAACTCCTCTCCCTATCTTATGTTCAACAGGGTCGTATCCAAATAAGGAAAGGTGCGCTGGACCACTTCCAGGCGTAATCCCAGGAAGTACTGGAATCGAAAGTCCACACATTCCCACTCTTGCAATTTCATCGAGGTATGGTTTTTTTGCGGTTTCAAGTTCTGTAAGGTGTGTTGTGGGTTCTGGAAGTCCTCCAAGGCCATCCATTATGAGTAAAAGAATTTTTTTATCGTTTTTTTTGATTATTTCTTTGATTATTTTTTCTACTTCCATAGGATGTCTCCGTTTAGTAAGTATTTACTGAACCCTAAGATTCTCGTCCTGTATTTTCATCAGCATTCCTGACTTCGCCGATGATGGACCCATTCTCTATAGGGTTTGGTTGATATTTTATCAGTATTAGGATACAATAACTACACAAAAAAGTCAAAGACAAAAAAGGAAGAATATCCCGGCCATAGGAATTCTTGAGGAACAGGAAATCCATTGAAATATGATTTTTATAGTTGCAACTCCAATAGGAAATCTCAGAGACATAACACTAAGGGCACTTGATATCTTAAAAGAAGTAGATTTTGTTGTTTCAGAGGATACCCGAGAAACAATGAAACTATTGAACAACTTTGAGATTCATAAGCCACTTATAAGTTATTACAGGGGCTGTGAGAAAAGGAAATCAGAAGAAATCATCAATCTTCTTAAAACAGGCAAAAAAGCAGCCCTTGTATGTGATAGGGGTACACCTGGAATTTCTGATCCTGCGCATTATCTTGTTAAGAGATGTTTCCAGGAGGGTTTCCAGGTTGTTCCTATACCAGGCCCTTCCTCTATTACAGCAGCGCTTTCTGTATCAGGTTTTCCTGTTGACTGTTTTTCTTTTTATGGTTTCCTTCCAAGAAATAAAAATAAAAAAATGGAATTTTTCAGGAGTTTTGAAAATAGAAAAGAGGTACTTGTTTTTTTCGAATCAGTGTACAGACTTAAGGAAACACTTGAAATAATGAATGAAATTATTCCTGAAAGACGTCTTGTTGTTTGCAGAGAAATGACAAAAAAGTTTGAAGAGATTATTGCTGGAAGTGTATGTGAAATGTATAATAGGTTTAAAGAATCAAATATAAAAGGAGAGTTTGTTCTTATCCTTGGAGGAAAAAATGCTATCGAGATGGTTTAGAAAAAAAAGGAATTTTAAGATTATTATGATTGTCACAGCAATTTTTGTCATACCTGGTTTTATTATATGGGGTATAAGCATATCAGGTGAGGACAAGAAATACCTTGCGGCAAAGGTTAATAAACAGTCAATTTATCTTAATGAATTTTATAAGGTTCTTGATGAAACAAAACAGCAGTACAGGGATATCTTAAAGGAAAATTATTCAAAACTTATAAACGAGACAGAACTCGAGAAAATGGTGCTATCGAGAATGATACAGGAAAAACTTCTCGAGCAGTTATACAAAAAACATCACATTAAGGTTAGCTCCTCAGAAATAATGGAGGTTATAAAATCAGAGCCATCTTTTAAGAATGAAAAGGGGCAGTTTGATGAATCAAAGTTTAAGGCATACTTTTCGAGGATTTCTCCTGAAAAAACAAAGGAGATTGAAGACGAGATTCGTAATAGTATAAAATATCAAAAACTAAAACAAGAGGTTCTCGCTGAAACAACAATTGTTGTAGACGATGCAGAGGTTAAGGCAGCGATGGGAGACAAGATAGAACAATCCAAATTTGAGGATGTAAAAAGATACCTTCAGGCACAAAAGGAAGACCAGTATTTTCAAAATTGGCTTGAAAAACAAAGAGAAAAGGCAAAGATTGAGGTTTATTTAAACTTTAATCAGAAGGTGAACTCTTGATGAAATCAGGAGATAAACTACAATACGAAATAGACCTGCTTGATACAATATGCAGGGGATTGCAGACAACACTGAGTGTTGAAAAAATTGTTCATATTATTTTAACAGGTCTTACAGCAGGTACATCACTCGGTTTCAGCAGGGCTGCTATCTTTTTTATTGAAGAAGGAGTTCTTAAAGATGGTAGAGGAATTGGTCCTTATGATCCTGATGAAGCAGGAAAGATATGGGCTGAGTTAACAAACTTACAGGTTAGCCTTGATCAGATGTTTGAAAACAGCCACCGCATGACCCTCGAAAGTCAAAGATTTCCTATTGAAATAAGATCGATAACCTGTGAAATAATAAAATTAGATAATGAAAATCCATTGAAAAGGGCTATTTCAAGCGGAGAGATTATTGTTTTAAAAGGAGACGAAAAATTTCTTCTACCGCGGGAGTTTCATTGGTTTGTCAGACAATCCTCTGATATTGTCATAGGACCTGTTAAAATTTCAGGCAGGATTGGAGCAGTTGTTTTTGCAGATAATGCATTTCACAATAGAACAATCAGCCAGGAAACATTAAAATTCCTTTCTATTATACTTAGCCAGGCAGGGCTTGCATTAAGCAATGCCTTTGCTTATGAAAGCATAGAGCAAAACCTTAAACGAGTACAAAATCTTAATGAAGAATTAAGACAGATGCAAGAAGAACTCCTTGCTTGTGAGCGACTTGCTGCTGCTGGAAGAATTTCTGCGTATCTTGCCCACGAAATCCGCAATCCACTGGCAATAATAGGAGGGTTTGCACAACAAATTCTTGAGATACAGAAAGAAAAAAAGGATATTGATGTAAGAATTATAAGAAATGCAAGAATTATTGTAAGTGAGGTAAGACGACTTGAGCTTGTTCTAAATAATCTCTTAAGATTTTCTTTTAATCAGCCAGCGAAGAAGCAAAGGATTCATCTCAAGAGCTTCGTAAATGAATTGATAGAGGTTCTTTCTATAAATATTGAGTACAATAGGATAAAACTTTCCATTGAAATTCCAGAAGATATATATATTAATGCAGACAGAGTTCAGTTGAGCGAGGTTTTTTATAATCTTATCCATAATTCACTCGAAAGCATAAAACCAGGTGGTTCAATAACAATAAAAGCAGGTGAAGATGAACATAATGTATGGGTAGAAATTTCTGATACTGGATGTGGAATACCGCAGGATGTTATGAAGGACTTATTCAAACAATTTTTCACCACAAAATCCCATGGTATGGGTCTTGGACTGTACCTTGTAAAGAATATCATCGAAGAAAACCATAGCGGAAAGATAGAGATTTCTTCTGAAGTTGGTGTTGGCACAAAGGTTTATTTTACAATTCCAAAAAAGGAGGAATATGGCGAAAAAAATACTGGTGATAGAAGACGAAACCAATCAGGCAATCTTAATCTCTGAAACTCTCGAAAAACATGGATATGAGGTTTGTTCTGTATCAAATGGCGAAGATGGTCTGAAAAAACTTGAAGATACAAGTTTTGATCTTGTTGTTGTTGATATCAGAATGCCCAAAATGAATGGACTTGAAACACTGGCAAATATTCTCGGACAAAGAAAAAATCTACCGGTAATAATTTATACATCATACCCTCAGTATAAAACTGATTTTATGAGCTGGGCGGCAGATGCTTTTATCGTTAAAAGTTCAACAGGTCTTGAGGAACTTGTTTCAAAGGTAAAGGAGTTAATAAGTGCCTGACAGGGAAAAAATCCTTACCCTTGTTCTTGCAGGAGGAAAAGGCGAAAGGTTATATCCTCTTACCAGGGATAGGGCAAAACCATCTGTGCCATTTGGTGGGACATATAGAATTATAGATTTTACATTAAGTAATGCCATAAACTCTGGATTAAGGAAGATTTATGTTCTTATCCAATACAAATCATATTCCTTACAAAGACACATAAGAGAAGGATGGAATATCTTCAGTAGGGAACTCGGAGAATTTGTGGATGTGGTTCCTGCTCAGATGAGGATAGGAACTGACTGGTATCTTGGAACTGCTGACTCTGTTTTTCAAAATATCTACTTTCTAAATCAGGAGAAACCTGATATGGTTCTTATTCTTTCTGGAGATCATGTCTATAAAATGGACTATAGAAGGATAATTGAATTCCATAAAAAGAATAATGCTGATTTAACTGTGAGTGTTTTTGAGGTGCCTATTAAAGAAGCAAAAAGATTTGGGGTTGTTGAGATAAATCAAAATAATGAGATACAGAAATTCGAAGAAAAACCAGAAACACCAAAACCATCTCCAAATAATCCTGATGTATCTTTAATATCAATGGGTATATATCTTTTTAACACTGAAACACTTATCCGTAGAATTGTAGAGGATGCAAAAAAACCCGAAAGTACCCATGATTTTGGAAAGGATGTTATCCCATCCACAATAGGAAAAGATAGGGTTTTTGCATTTCCATTTATTGATGAAAACAAAAAAGAAACAAAATACTGGCGGGATATAGGAACAATTGAGGCATATTATGAAGCAAATATGGACCTTGTAAATGTTGAGCCAGTTCTTAATCTTTATGATTCTCAATGGCCCATAAGAACATTTCAAGAACAACTTCCACCTGTAAAAACAGTTTTTTCGTTCGGAGAAAGAACAGGAATGATACTTGATTCAATTGTCGGTGGCGGTTGTATAATCAGTGGTGGGAAAGTAATTCGTAGCGTACTTTCACCCTGGGTAAGAATCAATAGTTATGCAGATGTTTCTGAATCAATATTATTAAACAATGTTAATATTGGTAGATACTGCAAAATAAGAAAAACGATTATTGACAAGAATGTTTCTGTTCCACAGGGAACAATAATCGGCTATGACCCTGTTGAAGACAAAAAAAGATTTTTTGTCAGCGAAACAGGAATTGCAGTTATACCAAAAGATTACCAGTGGTAAAAAAGATAAGTAAAAGTATATTTCTTAAAGTAATATTTTGTAAAAAGGAGAGAAAGAATGCCTGAACTAAGAAAAGACCCTGTTATTGGAAGATGGGTTATTATTTCAACAGAAAGGAAGTTAAGACCATCTGATTATGCTGAATTATCTTCGGCTGTTAAAGAAGAGGTAGGGACATTCTGTCCATTTTGTGAGGGGAATGAATCAAAAACTCCTCCTGAGATATATGCTGTTAGAGATTCTGGTTCACAAAAAAATAGCCCTGGATGGATTGTAAGGGTTGTTCCCAATAAATATCCTGCATTAAGGGTTGAGGGTAATTTAGACAAAAAAGGTGTTGGTATTTTTGATAA
>MWDQ01000058.1 GCA_002070645.1 candidate division TA06 bacterium ADurb.Bin131 | reverse complement strand
AATCTGTGCAATGTAAACATTTAAATCAGGATTAAGCCACTTCATATTTGGGTCAGGCATTAATGCAACACTTTCTACCTTACCTGTGAATATTTGTCCTGGAAATGCATCAACCTTTATTGTCGCAGGAAGACCCTGCTTTACTTTTTCAATATTTGATTCATGGATTTTTACCTCTACTCCCATTGTTGAGAAATCAGGCAGATTTAGTAATTCCTGATACATCCTAACAGTTGTTCCTGCCTGAATAGGAGTTTCAGACAAAAACCTTCCTGTTGTTCCATAAACAACAAAACCCGGTTGTGTTGCTCTTATTGTGCAGTTTTCAAGGTTCCTCATTGTTGTTTCAAGTCGATTTTTTGTCAGAAGATATGTTGCATTCCTGCTTTTTACATTTGCCTCTGCCTGGATTAATCTGGATTGACATTTTGATTTTACTCTGTCATATTCAGCAACTGCCTCGCGATAATTTGAAAACAGTTCCTCAATCTGACGTGGAAAATCATAATCAATGAACAACTGATAGTCGAGTTTTACCTGTTCGAGAGCAACGCTTTTCTGCTGAAGCGCAAGTTTATCTGCTTCAAGTTCACTTTTTGTAACATATCCTTTTTCTGCAAGTTTACTACTCCACTCCACTGTATCCTGCGCCCTCGCAAGTTCTTCTTTTGCAAGGTCTATTTTATTTTCGAGTTGTCGTTTCTTGTTTAATGCCTCGCCACCGAGTTTGGGATCTTTTAACAATTCAGAGTAAACCAGTTTTTCCTTTTTGTTAAGTATCTGTGAAGCAATAACAGAACCAAAGTATTTTTCAATATCCATCATAGCAAATGTTACCTTTAACTGTGCCTGATTCAAATCACTTTCATTCTGTTTTTTTTGTATCACAAGATTTTCTTCTGCTTCCTTATAGGATGAGTATGTTGTTTCAAGATTTATCTTTTGCTGATCAAGATCATTTTCAATATCCTTTGAATCAAGAAGTATCAAAACCTTCCCGTTTCTAACATCCTCTTCAGTAATATGTGTACCTTCTGGAACAATATAAAGGATTGTCCTCTGACCAGGAACCATATTAATAATCTTCTGGGATTTTAATGCCTTAAGATTCCCTCCTTCAATAACAGAAATAACAAGGTCTTTCTTTTTTACCTGCGTGGTAATAAATTCTTTTAGTTTTTTCTTTTCCTGCTGAATTGAATGAAATACCAGACCCACCACAAGCAGGATTAAAATACTGAGGAATATCTTATTCTTAAGAATTTTTGGTATCTTCACCGATAATTTTTTCATAAAGGTCTCCTTTCCATACACCAGTGTCATCAAGTTGAAGTTGTTCTGTATCTCTTAAAAGTTCAAGATACGAAATCAAGTAATTGACAATTGCTGAAGATAGAGAATTTTTCGCATCCAGAAATGATTCTTGCGCCTCGAGAAGATCTCTTGTTGTTGCTCTTCCTGCCTGAAGCATTAAATCAGTGCTTTCAACCCTTTTTGTTGCAAGTTCCAAACTGTTTTTTTGAACAATATAACTCTGATATGCTTCTTCGAGAGATCTAAGTGAATTAAGTATTTCAAGTTTCACATTTTCCCTTTTTAATGTAAATTCCCTTTGTTTTCTGTCAAGATTTATCAATGCCTGTTTATATCTGTTTCTATCAGCAATTTTTCCTGTGGGTAGTTCAAAATCAATGCCTGCAGAGTATGATGGTTGCTTGAATTCTAAATCAACACTTGATTTTTTTTCTGTTGATGAGGAAACCTTGCCCGAGAAATCAATCCTGGTTCGAAGAAGATTTTTCGCGATATCAAGATTTCTTTCTGCATCTCCAACATTATCAAATGATGTTAATAAATCAAGGCGATGTTCAAGGGCATAAGACATTACTTCTTCAGTATCTGTTTCTAATGGGCTTATGCCTTCCTTCAGGAAATGTTCGAGAGATTTCTCATCAAGGGCAATATTAACATCAGGAGATAGTCCGAGAAAGATTTTAAATTCATCCTCTATTTTTTTATAACTATTTCCTGCTTGTATCCATTGTTGATATGCACGATACTCATTTTGTTTTGCCTGGTCTGCCTGTAATGGAGGAAGACGTCCTGCAGCAGAAAGCATTTCAATTCTTTCTCTCGTGTCTTTTAAAAACAGGTAGTTTTTCAGGTAGTTATCAAGGTTATTTCTGGCAAGAATAATTGAAAAGTATCTGCTGGCAACATCAACTGAAAAACTTCTCTGATACCTTAAAAAAGACCGTATCTGATAAACTACATTTCTTTCTGCCTGCACAAGATTTTCTCGTGCTACAAGCCGGCCTGCACCCTGGAAAAGGGGTTGAAAAATATTCAATTCCATTGCAGTTTGATAGGCATTTTGTTTTGACCCTGTGAGGTACTTAACAAGATATTGACCAACATCGAATGTAATCTCTGCCCCTGTGGCAAGCCACTTAACCAGAGATAGATTTAGATTTCCGTTTATTGTATCTTTATCTCCATCAGAATTCCAGTTAGTAGAACCGGTTATATCCCTCTGAACACCATAAAGATATCTTTGATATGTAAGGGTTAATGCAGAAAGATAAACATCCTCTTTTGCACGCTTATAATCACGGTTGTTTTTAGCAGCAAGAATAAGTGCATCTTTAAGAGAAAGGAGCATTGTTTCTTTTTTTGTTTCTTCTTTTAATTCAGGTAGTTTCTTAAGTGCTTTTTCTGCTGACTTATTTTTTTCAGAAACAATGGTTGATACCTCTTTGTCTGCTGAATTGTTATAATGAGAAACACTACAACCGCAGAGTAATAAAATACTGGTTAATATTATGAGATAGATTTTTTTCAACATAATATTTTTAGACAAATTTCATTAGAAAAGGTTTATAGTTTTGATTCCCTTATAGTGTCCACCATAGCTTTTATATTATCGAGTGGAATACTGTTATGCAGTTCTGTGCTTGAACCAGGAAAGTACCACGGACCAGCATCATAAATTGCCTGTTTTGTTGCTTCTCTTACATCATCCACTGTGCCGTATGGAAGAAGATGACTGCAATCAATACCACCTATCATCACAAGATTCTTGTGCTTTTTTCTGATTTCTCTTAAATTCATTCCTGCAATAACCTCAAGAGGATTAAGTCCATCAATTCCTGTTGCGACAAGTTCATCAAGTATAGGCATTACATTACCATCTGTATGAAAAATAACCTTGATGTTGTTTTTATGGTATGCATCAATAATCTGCTCGAGATGGAGATAAAAGTATTTTTTCATTATTAATGGAGAAAACAAAGGACCATTTTTTGATGCAATATCCTCACAATCAAAGATTGCAGAAAACTCCTGGAGTTTTTTTGCCTTGTTTATTACCTTTACCTTAAATTCTGTACCCTCGTTCATATATAAATCAAAGAGTTCAGGAAAATCATTGATAAAATATGAAAAAAGTTCAAGCCCTATACCTGTATATAACTGAAGCCCTGTTTTTATCATGTAATTACCAAAAAGAAACATATTCTTAAATTCCTGTCTTATTTTCGCAACCTCCTCAATACGGTTATCCAGATCATCTGCGTCCTTCTGAATATTTTCAGGATTTGAAAAATAATCAATATCATGCCTGATGTCTTTTTCAACATCTTCAAGGGTTAATACAAATCTTCTATGATACCAGGCAGTCCACCTTTTTTGTTCAATGATTGTACCGTCTTCTGCAATAAGTTTTTCTTCTTTCTGCGGATATATAATAATCCATCTTGTGGCATCAACCATATTATCCAGGGCCTCGTGCACAACCTGTTTTGCATTTTCAATTGTTAATTTTTTACCAGAATAATACTCAATTGCTGCATCGTTTGTAAGAATATCAAACAATGGGTACCTATCAAAATTCTGATGATTCAAAACCGCCTGACTTCTTTCTTTGCTGTTCATAAGATTTATTGGGTTATTGATTCTGTAAAACCTCTATCATTGCCGCTATATTTTCAGTCCTTGCACCGTATGGGATTGAATGAGCAGGAGCAGCAATATAACCACCGTTTTTACCTATTTCATCAAGAAGCCGCCTTACCTGGTCCTTTGTCTCATCAACAGTGCCATAAGGAAGTAATTTCTGTGTGCTTATACCACCGTAAAATGAAAGTTTATTCCCGAATTTCTTTTTTATCTCAAATACATCCATAACCTCTGGCTGAAATGGATTAAAAACATCAAGTCCTGCATCAATCAAAAATGGAAATAACTCATCTACCTTGCCACAGGAATGAATAAAAACATATTTTTTATGTTTTTTCACAAGGGAATACATCTGTCTTATACGTGGCTCGATAAACTCGTGCCAGAAGCGAGGTCCCATTATCAAACCTTTTTGTTGTCCCCAGTCATCACCAATAAGAACACCATCAATTGGATTCTTACAAAATTTCTCGAGAATTTTCAGATTAAATTCAACCAGCATATCAAAAAGTTTATGAACACATTTTTTATTATCAACCATTGCAACAAGCAGGTTCTCCATGCCAACCATTGTCCATGCTCTTTCAAACAAACTAAAACCAAAATTTGCAATGCAAAAAAGATTATCTGTGTTTTGTTTTATTGAATCAGAAATCTTATTTTCATCAAAAACATATTCAGGGTCAATCAACTTAAACTGGTCTATATTTTCAGGTGAAATCACATAATTACAAACAGTACCAATATCTTTATCAATCTTTCTGTTCCACCTTACACCAAAATGATCTTCCCATATATCAGGTTCCACTTCTTTCCATAATCCATCTTTTTCCCATTCAACCATGTAAAGATAGTTTCCGAGTTTCTTATAAAATTCAGGGTCACCATAATATTCAGCCATTTGCATTTTTACTTTATGTGTAAATCCTATAAAGTATGGAATCTTTGGGGGCTGGCGATGGTTTAATGACTCTATAACAATATCTCTTTTTTTCATATGAATTATTTTACCAGACAAAAAAAATCATTCAAATATATGTTAAAATGATTCTTCTTTTAACTCATTTCATTGTGCATTTTGAGGTTATTTCCTCTTTACCCTGTACCATTATGTTTTTGTATTTTCTGGTCAATAAATCTTCCTTGGTGTTTATCCTTCAACCAGTCATTTAAGGCATCCTCTGGTTTTTCCGGGAATTTTTTAATACCCCTCGATAAATCAAACTGATATACCCGTTCACCGTGCCATACCCATTTTTTGAATGGGAATATCCTGAAATCTTTTCCTTTCAATGCATCCCTCACACCTGGATGCTGGCATGATTTAAGTGCTATTTCTCGCATTCGCCTTGCTATGTGTTTTTCTTCAATAGCAAGATTATTGAGTTCATCAGGATCATTTTCGAGATCAAAAACTTGTTCCATTCCACCATTTGCCAGAAATATATACTTCCATTTTGTGTCTCTAACCATTATCTTAAACTGGAATGTACCGGGAAGCCCATAATAGCCGATTAAAAATTCCCTCGGTTTTGCTGATTTTTCAATAATTCCGAGTACATCAACACCCTCTCGTATTTCTGTTTCTCCTGCGGCATGGGTTGCAATCCCGAAAAGATCAGTTAAACAAATAAGTTCATGTCTTCTTTTGTTTTTTTGTATCCTATTTGGCCAACTTAAAAGAAAAGGTATCCTGCAGGATGCTTCAAAAAAACTCTCCTTTTGCCAAGCATGATGGTCTCCAAGATGATCCCCGTGATCAGAGAAAAAACAGATCAGGGTATTTCCCGCGTCTTTTCGTGAATTAACTGCTCCGAGGATTTTTCCAATACACCAGTCAATATAAGAGATTTCACCATAATAACGTGCCTTAAGAACCCTCGCATGAGGGTTGTTTATATCCTCAGCCCATATAAGGTCTTTCTCCATAGGTATTAGTTGATCCATATGGTCTATCTCGATTTTACCGCAGATAGGATTTGACATTTTATCTGGATTGTACATCCTGTTAAATGGAATTGGCGGCGCAAAAGGTGGATGAGGACCAATAAATGAGATAAATCCAAAAAAAGGCCTTCCATCATCAATCCCTATTTGTTCTACTGCCTGTTGTGCAGCCCATCCTTCAACAGTGCATTCAGCGGGTTGTGCACTCATCTGTGGCATATAATACATTTCTGTTCGTTCGCCCATCAACATTTCGAGATGATCATATTCAGGATGTTCTCTATGCAGAAAGGATGCATAAGCATCACGTTTTCTTTGTTCTGGTGTTGCATAAAGTTCCTCACTGTGCATCTGGATCTCATATCCAAGATCTTCATCCCAGGGGATACTGTGAAATTTGCCAATTCCAAATGTGCGATAACCAAGTTGTTTCATCCTTTTTGCGATATATACGCCACACCTCTGTTCCATGGTTTTCGCCTGTCCTTTTGCAGGTATACTTCTGGCATTAAAGAAACTTCTGGTGGTTGGTGGTTCGCAACCTGTTCGTATTGTATACCTTGATGGAATACAAACAGGACATGTTGAGTATGCATTTGTAAATGACAGCCCACGGTGGACGAGAAAATCAAGATTTGGAGTATAGATTATCTTATTGCCGAGTGCCCTGATTGTATCAAATCTTTGTTGATCAGTCATCATAAACAGAATATTTGGTTTTTTTTCCATTTTTCCCCTCAATGTGATGATTTTTAATTCTATCAAAATAAGACAAACAGTCAAATTTTACTTCGGTCCTTCCGAAATTGACTTGAACCTGTTAGTATGCTATAAAAATTGATGTAAAATTATGAATTTATAGATTTTATACATCCACGTGGATAAGGAGTAAAAATATGATAATAGTTGGGGAAAGAATAAATGCAACAAGAAAGCAGATTCGTGCAGCACTCGAAAAAAAAGATAGGGATTTTTTCCTTAAAGAAGCAAGAATTCAAATTAAATGTGGAAGTGATTTTCTCGACCTCAATGCAGGTACTGGCACAGGCCAGGAAGCAGAAGACCTTGCGTGGTTGATAAATCTGGTGCAATCTGAATATCCAGATATAAAACTTACCCTCGATAGTTCAAATACAGATGTGCTTGCAAAATGTCTTCCTATGGTTAAAAACAGACCTGTGATGTTAAATTCCATTAATGCAGAAAAAAAGAAGTTAGATGCATTTTTGCCACTTTTGAAGGAATTCCCAGATGTGTACATCATAGCACTGACGATGGATGATTCAGGAATACCTTCATCCTGGCAGAAAAGGGTTGAGATTGCTGATATTCTTTACAAAAAACTCACAGAAACAGGAATTAAAGAAGAAAACATTTTTTATGATGGCCTTGTTCAACCTGTTGGAACAGACAGTGAAGCGTTTATCAATTATCTAAGATCCCTGAAATCCATAAAAACAAGCCACCCTGCAACAAAATCAATATGTGGACTTTCTAATGTTTCTTTTGGCCTTCCAAAAAGAAAACTTATCAACAGGTATGCGCTTGCACTTGCAATGTACGAAGGGCTTGAGGCCGTTATAATAGATCCTGTAGAGCCAGGAGTAATAGAAACCATATGCGCTGTGGGTGTTCTTACAGGAAAAGACCAGTTTTGTCTTAATTACATATCAAATTTCAGGGAAGGGAAGATATAAAAGTTCGGGGCGTAGCGTAGTCCGGTTTAGCGCACCAGAATGGGGTTCTGGGGGTCCCCGGTTCAAATCCGGGCGCCCCGACTTTATTTTTAGACAGGATTCTACTATACAACATTTCTATGGTACTGGCTGGTTTTTGTATTAGTTATGCCAGGGAAGTCCAGCGGTAAATCTATCAAAATCTATGATTTTGCCAGGTTATTCTGGACTATTACTTATTGAAAAGTTTGAAAGATAAACCAGATTCTGCATAATAAAAGTGTTTACCTATGTACCCTACCTGTACAAATTTTTGACAGAGAAGCGTGAAATGTGTATAATTTCTCGCAAAACAAATTCCTATAGGAACCTCTCTGTATGTTTATTTTCTGGTTCCTTTTATAAGGATAATTAATCGGAGGTAATTATGAAAATTCAGAAAACACCTGTTCCAGATGGTAAGACAAAAATTGAAAAAAAGTTTTATCTGGTTGACGCATCAGGTAAAACACTGGGAAGATTGGCTTCAAGCATAGCAATGATACTACTTGGAAAACATAAGTCCTGCTGGGTCCCTTACCTGGATACAGGAGATTATGTTATAGTTGTTAATGCTGAAAAAGTAAAGGTTACAGGCAGGAAAATGACTGAAAAAATGTATTACAGGCATTCAGGGTATCCAGGTGGGCTTAAAAAAGAAACATTCATCTCTTTGATGCAAAAAAGCCCTGAAACCATTATTGAACACGCTGTAAAAGGAATGCTACCACATAATCGGCTCGGCAGAAAACTAATAAAGAAACTAAAGGTTTATAAAGGTTCCGAGCACGTGCATGAGGCGCAACAGCCAATTCCCCTTGAAATAAAATAGGAGGTAGAGTATGCCGAAGATTTACATAGTTGATGTTACAAACAGAGATGGGGTACAAACTGCGCGACTCGGACTTGCAAAACTCGAAAAAACCCTTATAAACATATACCTTAATCAGATGGGAATTTTTCAAAGTGAGGCAGGTTTTCCTGTTACAAAACACGAAATAAACTATCTTAATGCTAATATACAACTTGTAAAAAAGGGTGTTCTTTCTCCGATAAGAATCTCAGGGTGGTTAAGAGCAATTAAAGAAGATGTTATTGATGCATTTAAGAATGTGCCAGAACTTCAGCATGTAAACCTTTCAATCTCAACATCCCAGCAGATGATTGTTGGTAAGTTCCGAGGTAAAAAGAACTTCTCAAGTATTATAAAGGATATGACTTCTGCTGTTGAAGAGGCAAGGTCTTATGGTGCTAAGACAATTGGAGTCAATGCAGAGGATGCCTCGAGAACTGATATAAAAAATCTTATTGAGTTCTGTCTTGCTGCAAAACAGTGTGGTGCAGAAAAGGTTAGATATTGCGATACACTTGGTTTTGATACGCCATTTACGATCTATGAACGGGTGTACGAGCTTGCCTCGAATGTAAAAATGCCTTTAGAACTTCACTGTCATAATGATCTCGGGATGGCTGTTGCCTGCTCAATTGCAGGAGCAAAGGCAGCAATTGATGCAGGTGTTGATGTATATATCAATACAACCATTAATGGTATGGGTGAAAGAGCAGGAAATGCAGACCTTATAGCGGTTTTACTCGCCTGTAAGTATGGGTCCGGTATGGCTGGGAAGTATCAACTTGATGAGAAAATTGATCTTTCAATGTCATGGAAGATTTCGCACTATGCTTCGTATGCTTTTAAAGTGCCTATACCTATCAATCAGGTTGGGGTTGGAGCAAACGCCTTTGCACATTCATCGGGTATCCATGTTGATGGAGCGCTGAAGGATAGAAGAAATTATGAACTTTATGATTTTGAAGAACTCGGAAGAGGAGATCCAGAGATTATAGAAACCGGGCGTATGATTATACTTGGAGAATACAGCGGTATAAAAGGTTTAAGAAATATCTATGGTAAACTTGAGGTTGAATTTAGGGATGAAGAAGAAGCGAGGAAAATCCTTGAACTTGCAAGATATGCAAATGTCCATACCCAGAAACCGCTTACTGATGATGAACTTTTGTTTGTTGCAAGACATCCTGAAGAAGCAAGACTTTTAATGACGGTTACACCATAGTAAAATGCAATGAAGATTTTTTTAATCTGGAGATATAAATGGGTCAAACAGTAGCAGAAAAAATCCTTTCAGCCCATGCGCAAAAACAGGTTTCAGCCGGAGAAATATGTCTTGCGAAGGTTGATTTTTTAATGGCTCAGGATGGAACAGCACCTCTTGTTATCAAATCATTTGAAGAACTTGAAGCAAAAAAGGTTTTTGACCCTGAAATGGTTTGTTTTGTTTTTGACCATAGTGCGCCAAGTCCTAATATGGGGGTTTCTTCCCTTCATAAGTTAATGAGGAACTTTGTGGATAAATACAATATCAAAAAAATGGAAATCGGCGAGGGGGTTTGCCATATACTGATGCCAGAAAAGGGATTTTTAAAACCAGGTCAACTTGTCCTTGGCGCAGATAGCCATACTCCTACATATGGCGCCTTAAATCTTATGTCATGTGGTGTTGGTTCCACAGATCTCGCAATAGCAATGCTCACTGGAAAACAATGGTTTAAGGTTCCACATACAACAAAAATTGTATTTTCTGGAAAATTAAAAAAGGGTGTTTATGCAAAGGATATGGCGCTATTGATGGTTAAAACATTGACAGCGCAGGGTGCAGTTTATCAAAGCATTGAAATAACCGGGGATGCTATAAGAAAACTATCAATGGATGGAAGATTCACAATTGCGAATCTTGTTACTGAGATTGGTGGAAAAAATTGTATTATGGAATATGATGAAGAAACAGAACGATATATCAGACAAATTTCAAAGAAAAATCAAAAGATAGAACCAGTTTTTCCTGATAAGGATGCCTCTTACCTTAAAGAGGTTGTCCTTAACATTAATGATCTTACCCCCCTTGTTGCAAAACCACATACAGTTGATAATGTTTGCCCTGTTGAAGAGGTTAAAGGAATAAAAATCAATCAGGCATTTATTGGAACATGTACAAATGGAAGAATTGAGGATCTTGCAGTTGCCGCAAAGGTACTTAAAGGTAAAAAGATTCATAGTGATATAAGAACAATAATAACCCCTGGCTCAAGGAAAATATACCTTGAGGCAATGGAAAAGGGCTATATAAAGATTTTTATGGAAAGTGGTTGCTGTGTAACAAATCCTGGCTGTGGACCCTGTGTTGGAACACATCAGGGAATTCCTTCAGATGGTGAGGTTGTTATATCAACAGCAAACAGAAATTTCAAAGGCAGGATGGGAAATCCAGATGCTTTTATATATCTTGCTTCTCCAGCAACTGTTGCTGCTTCGGCTATAAAAGGTGAAATTTCTGATCCAAGAGAATTTTTGTAATATGAACCCTTGTACATTTTCGATATCAAGATTAAGGGAAATGTTTATTAAACATGAGTTATCTCCTGTGGAAATTGTCACAGATACATTAGATTTTATATATAAAAAAAATCCATCCATTAACGCCTTTCTTCATATAAACCAGCAATGCATTGATGAAGCAAAGAAAAGTGAAGAACGTTATCTAAAAGGTAAAGCTGGTAAACTGCTTGATGGCATACCTATTGCCATTAAGGATAATATCTGTACTGTTGATCAACCAACAACCTGTGCCTCAAAAATCCTTAAGGGTTATATGTCTCCGTATGATGCCTCTGTGGTTAGAAAACTCAAACAAGAGGGTGCAATTTTTACTGGAAAAACAAATATGGATGAGTTTGCGTTTGGCTCTTCAACAGAAAATTCTGCTTTTGGACCAACACTCAACCCGCACAACCTGGAAAGGGTTCCAGGCGGTTCGAGCGGAGGTTCAGCAGCGGCTGTTGCCTCATTTATGGTGCCGGGTGCTCTTGGCTCTGATACAGGAGGATCAATCAGACAGCCAGCAAGTTTCTGTGGAGTTATAGGATTAAAACCAACATATGGAAGAGTTTCAAGATACGGACTTGTAGCATTTGGTTCTTCTCTTGATCAGATAGGACCTTTTGCTAGTAATATACGGGATGTCTGTATTATCTTGAATGCAATCTCTGGATATGATGAACAGGATTCAACATCCTGTGATATTGAAGTGCCTGATTATGAGAAATCCCTCGATATCCCATTAAAAAAAAAAGAAATATCAGTAGGCATTCCTGAGGAATATTTCGAGGAAGGACTTTGCTCTGAAATAAAAGAAAAAATAAATAAACTTCTCGATAATCTTTCAAATGATGGTTTTTGTATAAAAAAAATTAACCTACCTCATACCCATTATGGAATTGCAACCTATTATATTCTGGCAACAGCAGAAGCAAGTACGAATCTTGCAAGGTTTGATGGTATTAGATTTGGCTATCGAAGTAATAATTCAAAAACTATTTTTGACCTTTACACAAACACAAGAGGAGAAGGTTTTGGAAAAGAAGTAAAAAGACGTATAATTCTCGGGACATTTGTTCTTTCTTCAGGATATTATGAGGCATATTACCTGAAAGCCCAGAAGGTTCGTACATTGATAATGAAGGATTTTGCGGATGCCTTTCAATCAGTAGATTTTATTATTACGCCAACGACCCCTGAAACAGCATTCAAACTTGGCGAGAAATCAACTGATTTACTTAAAATGTATCTCTCTGATATCTTTACAGTCAATGCAAATCTTGCTGGTATTCCCGGGATAAATTTGCCAATTGGGCTATCTTCTGATAAACTTCCCATCGGGGTGCAGATACTTGCACCTGCATTCAAGGAAGAAAATTTACTTCGTTTCGCATATTATATTGAACAAAATCTTACAAGGGAGTGAAAGTGGAACGGGTATTT
>MWDQ01000057.1 GCA_002070645.1 candidate division TA06 bacterium ADurb.Bin131 | reverse complement strand
CATTATGGCAAATAATCCTGTTACGAGAAATAATATAAAAATAATGCCAGGAGATGTAAATACTGGTGGAACATATAGGTTTGTTGATGGAACAACTGTGGTTGCTGATAGCACAGTAAAAGTAGGGCTTTGTGGTTCATTTATTACCCCTGATAATAAAAATTACAGTGTAATATTTGTTCCTGAAGAATCCGTGGGTTCTCTTACTGTTACACATAGTGGTGATTCGAGGTTTGAGGTTGTAACCCCTGCACTTATTGCTGGGGTTAGCGGTACGAAGTTTACAGTTAGCAATGCTTATGACAGTACAAGTAATCAATCAACAACCACTGTTTCTGTAAACAATGGAGTAGTAAACTGCGAAGATAGAAGCGATGGCGTGAAAGTATCTGTGTCCAGTGGGGAAAACCTCTCATTAACCGTGTTATGTCAATCGGTTGCTACCAATGAATCAAATAAAACAAAAAGTGTGCCCCTCAAGCCAGTGAAGCGTATTAAGATAAAGATATTTTAATCATACGCAAATGCGAAGAAAATGGACTGCTCTGATTGCAGTCTGCCTATTTATACTTGTAGCGCTGTTTTATTCAATAAATCTCCTTGATAGGTTTACCCTTCTTGTATATGACTTTCTTATCAGAACAACCCCTGTTCAGATTGATGAGAATGTTCCTGTTATGCTGGTATCAGCCACAGAAAGATTTTCATCTCAAACAGGACATGATCCAGGAAGGGATGACTACGCAAAATTGATTGAGCTTCTCAGCAAATCAAAGATTATTGTTTCAGATATTTTTTTCCCATCTCCTCAATCAAAGAAATCAGATATGTATTTGCGAAATTCCATGATTAAACATTCTGATAAGATTATTCTTCCTGTTTTTACTCCATACAGGATCTCAAAAGAACAAAAAAGAGAATTTGGATACACAGTTGACCTTCTTAATGAGAACTACCAGTATTTTCAGTCAGCAGTAAAATATACAGGTCATATAAATGTTTTTCCTGATTCTGATACCATTGTCAGAAAATGCCCGGCATTCATTTATTATAAAGGTGTAGCACATCCTCATATAGCAATCAGGGCGTTCAGCGTTTATCACAGAGATAAACCCATTAGTACCAGTATATTTACATTTCAGAAAAAAGCAAAGGGAATAATCCCCATTAACAAAAGGGATGCCTGTTTTAATATTAGATTCTTGAAACCCGAAACTCTTGCAGATATGGTTTATCCCATGGAGGATGTTCTTACAGGTAAAATACAGCCAGATATTTTTAAGGATAAGGTAGTAATCATAGGACACACCATTATAGGTTCAAAGAATGCTGATTTGATTCCAACACCCATGGGAGTTGAATTTGGTGCAATCGTGCAGATGCAGGCACTATATACTGTTTTTTCCAATAGATATATTTCAACAATAGATCCAGTGTTTGCACTTTTGATAACACTTCTGGCAGTATGCATATTATCTTTGAACTTTTTATCTTCTTTCTGGCGCGGAACCAACTCATTTGTTTTTATTGTTTTAGCAATAATTTCAGCAACACTGATTCTCTTCAGGAAAAACGATATTTTTTTTGACCCTGTACCAGCTTTATTTTCGGGTACACTTTCATATATTGGTTTTGTTATAATGAACTTTTTTGAAGCAAGAACCGAGATTTCAAGGGGACAGGAATTGCTTTCTATTCTGGAATCAACACAAAGAGAGATTGCGGTTGCTCTTAAGCCGCATGAGATACACGGGATAGGAGAACAGAAAAGAGCATACCTGCCTGCTCTTCAGAATGATTTTTTCAACAAAACTCCTCTGTTAACCCTTAAAACCATCACCTCTCTTCTCGGAATATCTGAGGGGGTTATATTCAGTGTTGACAGATCAACGGAAAAACCAACGATACTTGTGGCTAATAAGGATTTAACCATTGGCACAGAGGTATTGTCGATAGCAGTAAGTATACTTAGTTCGGAAAAGGTAAAAATGATGAATAAAAACATTCCTCCTGAACTGAAAAATTATGGAATTTCAAACTGCTTGATTTTACAGATTCTTGAAGAGCCCACGATGAAGATATATGGTTTTTTCTCTAACAAAAAACCTGGTGCTATATCTTCTATGAGATTCTTTACAAACAATGATTATCAATGGATTGCTTCATTCTGCCTTCAGATTGTCATCGCGCTTTTTAATACACAACTCAATGATGTGTTAAAGAAAAGCCAGCTCGAGATGATTATGCGGCTTGCTGCTGCTGTAGAATATAGGGACCGCGAAACAGGTGCTCACATTTCACGGGTAAGTGAATACTGTGCCTTAATAGCATCAGGAATTAATCTACCACAGATTGAGGTTGATCTTATTAAGTCCGCTGTACCTCTACATGATCTTGGAAAAATTGCGATTCCTGATAGTGTTCTGCTAAAACCATCATCTCTTACAGAGGATGAAAAACAAATCATAAGACAGCATACAATCATCGGCGCAAAAATGCTTGAAGGTTCTGATTCATTCATCCTTCAGGCAGCATATCTGATTGCTCTTTATCACCATGAGAAATTTGATGGTACTGGATACCCTTATGGCATCAAAGGAACTGCAATTCCCCTTTATGGGCGTATTGCATCCCTTGCGGATGTGTTTGATGCCATTAGTTCGAAAAGAACCTATAAGGAAGCACAATCATTTGAATCAACAATCCAGCACATAATCAATCTTTCAGGTAAGGATTTTGACCCTAAGATTGTTGATGCTTTTGTAAAGAACAAGGATATTGCATTTGAAATCTACAGAAAATATATAAATCTTGAATAACCTCAAAAATAAAAATTTTTGTCCCTGAAGAGAAAATTTTGTTGACACTTTTTCAATAATATCTATTTGACCAAAACAATATAAAACCATATAATATTCCCTAACAAAGTATGCTTCTTACCCAATTTTACAATGGAAAACCATAATAATTCTGAAAAACCATCTGATTTTATAAGAGAATTTATCAAACAGGATATAGAAAGTGGCAGATTTGGCGGAAGGGTTCACACAAGATTTCCTCCAGAACCGAATGGCTATCTTCATATTGGCCACGCAAAGGCGATATGTTTGAATTTCGATATTGCAAAACAGTTTAATGGTAAATGCAATCTGAGATTTGATGACACAAACCCCACAAAAGAGGAATATGAGTATGTTGAGGCAATAAAACAGGATATAAAATGGCTTGGATATGACTGGGAAGATCGTCTATTTTTTGCTTCTGACTATTTCGAGCAGATGTATGAATATGCTGTTCAATTAATAAAAAAGGGGAAGGCATATGTATGCGATCTTACCCCCAAGGAAATAAAACAGTATCGTGGAACTCTTACTGAACCAGGTAAAGAAAGTCCTTACAGAAATAGAACCATTGAAGAAAATCTCCTTCTTTTTGAAAAAATGAAACAGGGTGAGTTTCCTGAAGGTTCGAAAACTCTTAGAGCAAAGATAGATATGACGTCTTCAAACCTGAATATGAGAGATCCTGTAATGTACAGGATTATTAAAAAAGTCCGCCACCACAGGACAGGGGGAAAATGGTTTATATACCCAACCTATGATTGGGCGCATGGACTTGAGGATTCAATAGAAAAAATAACACACTCATTATGCAGTCTTGAATATGAAAATCACAGACCTTTATATGACTGGTTTTTAGATCAACTCGATATATATCATCCAAGGCAGATTGAATTCGCCCGTTTGAATATGACCTATACAATAATGAGTAAAAGATATCTTGGCGAGATTGTAAAAAAAGGCATCGTAAATGGCTGGGATGATCCCCGTATGCCCACACTCGCTGGGATGAGAAGAGCCGGATATCCACCAGAAGCAATAAGAAAATTTTGTGATAGAATCGGGGTTGCAAAAACTGATAGCATTATTGATATTGAACTTCTCGAACACTTTGTTAGAGAAAATCTCAATAAAACCAGCCAGAGGAGGATGGTTGTTTTGAAGCCATTGAAACTTGTGATTGAAAACTATCCAGAGAAAGAAACAGAACAACTTACTGCTATAAACAATCCAGAAAATCCCGATGACGGCACCCGGAAGATTCCTTTTTCAAAGGTTTTGTACATTGATGAGGATGATTTTATGGAATCGCCAAAAGAAAAATTCTATCGGCTTGCTCCTGGAAGGGAGGTTCGGCTTCGGTATGCTTACTTTGTTAAATGCACTGGTGTTGTAAAGGATGATAGTGGACGGATTATAGAGGTCAGATGCACCTATGACCCTGCAACCAGAGGTGGAGATGCACCAGATGGAAGAAAATCAAAGGTTACACTACACTGGGTTTCAGCATATCACTGTATTGATATTGAATCCCGGCTTTATGGCAGGTTGTTTCTTAATAAAAATCCTATGGATTTTCCCGAGGGAAGTGATTTTACGATTAACCTGAATCCAGAATCTATTTCTATAAAAAGATGCAAGGCAGAACCTTCCTTAAAAGATGTTAAACCAGGAGATAGATTCCAGTTTGAAAGATCAGGATATTTTGTCTGTGATCCTGATTCAAAAGAAGGGCTTCCTGTTTTTAATCTTATTGTATCGCTGAAAGATGAATGGGAGAAGATAAAAAAATTTCTCACATAACCTGTTTTATTTTACAGAATATCCCCCATGCCTTGCCTTCATTGGTATCAAAAGCAATAACTATCTGATTCTTTCCCTTCTGAACATTTGTATATACCTTTGTCTGGTCTTTTATCGCTGGATTTGTACCAGGACCATAGAAGACCTCCTTCCCATTAACCCAGACCCTTATTGGTCCATCGTATCCGAGTGAAAGTAGTGCCTTTCCTTGTTTTTCAAAATTAACCTCAGAAACAAGATAAACTATTCCTTTTTGAAGGTTTGTTTTTTCTCTTGTATCCACAAATCCAGAAAGGGCAGTTCCTGCGGGCTGGCAGGATATAGGAACCCGTGCAAATTTTATTGCATCGGATGGGGATGCCTTATCGAGGGATTCAATGTCGAGAAGATCTGATATTAACCATTGAGAGAGATAATCTTCTTCAGGGAATGTTTTTTCAACTGATATAAAAATTGGTTGAGTCCATGCCATTTGTTCTGCTTCTCCCCAGCATTCAAACCTTACATATTTTGTATTAACTGGAATTTCAACCTCGATTGAACTGCTATAACTAACAGAAAATCTTCTTCCAACATTGCAAACAGCAGCAATTTTTTTTGCGTTCTCTGTTTCAAGATATACTCTTTCGCCATTACATCTTATATCTTTAATAACAACCCCTGTTGAGCAATAAAAATTACCTTTTATGATTGCATCCACAATTGCCTGAGATGATTTTTCCCTGGTAAATACAACATTCCATCCAATACCAATCTCCCCCTGTCTATGGGAATCATCATTTGCAAATCCCCAGATTTTCTTGCCGAGAGAAAGAAGAATATCCCATTTATTCAATGCATAAGGACTTCCATCCAGTCTGCAGATTGTTCCATTATATATTTCCATTCCTAAATATCCTACCCATTCTGTCATTTGTTCTATGGTACAATGATCAAATTGACTCTGCCAGTTAGGATGATTTACAACAGCAAAACCATGACCTGTTTGCTTGAAGATTTCGTTTATCCTGTTGAAAACCTCCTGTCTTTGTGGTGATGGGATAATATCCTTTTCGCAATCTATATACAGAAGATGCGGGCCATCCGCAGATATTTCTGTTCCTGAGATAAGAACAAGTCCATTATTGTTCAGTTTTTTATAATCATTTTCAGTGATAATAACATCATGATCAGAAAATGCGAGAAAACCATATCCGAGTTTTGCATATGCATCAATAACATCCTGCGGACTTAAAGTACCATCGCTTCTTGTTGAGTGAGTATGAAGATTTCCTTTAATCCAGAAGCCATTTTTTAGATCATATGGATTTTTTATATTAATCATATCTCTCCTTTTGTTTATTACGTGCTTTTTTTATAATTCTTTCAGCATTATCACAAAATATTTTTTTAATTTCGTTTTTCCCGAGAGAATGCCTTTCACATGCTCTTTTGAATGCAAAAATTTCTTCATA
Organism: candidate division TA06 bacterium ADurb.Bin131; assembly: GCA_002070645.1. Lineage (GTDB taxonomy): Bacteria > Ratteibacteria > UBA8468 > B48-G9 > DTJG01 > DTJG01. The sequence continues at coordinate 13,871 of MWDQ01000057.1, read as the reverse complement.
GAGAAAAAAAGTGAGTTTTTCTGCATCTTTTCCCTTAACTTCCTGCATATGTTTATCTCCTGATACATCACCATATAGGCCTGCTGGAACAAGGTTCACATATACTGCGTTTTTTGTGATTCTTTTCATCCTCATTCTTGTGATTGGCATATCAGAACCAAAGAGAATTCTATCAGGAGCAACACAATCAATCAATCTGAAGAAAATATTTTCATTTGTATTCGCACTGATATCAAACATAATTCTTTTTGTTTTTTTCAATATCTCAAAAGCGTTTCCTGCATCTTCATCACAATATGCCCTTCCAACATGAGCAACAATTAACTGAATATTTTGATATCTTTCATCTATCTCAAGTAGGTCTTTTAAATTTTCGGGGTCTTTTAATCTTCCATCTTTTGGTATATGAAGCATAACAATCCATCCGTGTTTATCATGAATTTCGAGTTGATGACGTGGAAAATAATCAAAAATTCTTATTGAATTTGCGGGTATGTTTTCGGGTAGCATACTCATATAACTTTTAGCACCAAGAAATCCACCTTTTTGAACGCGTCTTTCAAGATCTTCTGCACTCCAGTAAGGACTACTGAAAATCAAAGAAGGATATCCAGTTTTTTTTGAACAGATTTCTGCATAATCATTGATGTTATCAAGATTATTTCCTGAAGGAATATTTGGAAACATCAATGGTATCACACTCTTATCAGGTAGTAGAACCTTGTACGTTTCTATCAGATGTTCAACAGGGTTTTCAGAAGCAACCCGTGATGGCCAGCTAACAAATCTCGAATCAGGATTCATTGATTTTTGGTAATCGGATAATCTCCAGATGTGCGCATGAACATCAAAAATTTTCTCAGGAAGAAATTCGCTGAGTTGTTGATAACATTCAACGTCATTCTGTCTGATTTCTATCAGACGGGTTAATCTTTTTCCCATTTCCTTTCAGAAATCCTTTGTGAAATAACCCTCACGCGTCTTTTCATCTTTGATATATCTACTTCTGTGCTTCTCCATCCGAGCAGACCTGTCCACATTAATCCTTCAATATAGCCAAGTTTGTCTTTTGAAGGACCCTCTGCCCAGGAAGAGCCAAGTATCCCATCTGCGCCGTATTTTTTTATTGAATGAATCCTGTGCAGTAGTATAATTCAAAATGAAAAATACAAAGTTAAATTAAACGATCAACTATTTCCCTTCTTACTTATCTTTTCTCCTCAGCGAAGAGAAACAGTGACAAAGGGAATTTTGCATTTTTAGATTTCTTTCTTATTTCCCCCTTCCTTTTGTAAAGGAAGGTTGTGATAGATTTTTTCTTATTTGTGCTTGTTTACAGTACAAACCTTTCACCAAAATTTTTCATTTATTGAGTATACCAGAAAATTTGAATTCCTCAAACAATGGGGTCAACTTTTGACTCATAATATGGCAATCAACAGGGATCAATGCCTTGTAAAATAAAATAAATAAGCCAGCCACAATGTCCCAAAACCTATTACTTCACCATTCCAAAGAGAAGTTCCACACTTTTTTCAAACCATTCGAGATGCTTTTTTAATTCTGGTACATTAAAATTATCAAAAAACGGCTGACCATACTTATTCATCTCGGTTCCGCATACCACAGGAATATTCATTTTGATACAGGTGGAAAGAAATGCTTCAAGGTTTGCTACCTTGATTGTTTTTTCTTCAGTATTGCGTATATTCCAGTTTCTTTCAGGGATAATATTCATTACCTTTATTCCTGCTGAAAGCATAAACTCGAGAAATTTTTCAGGATCTTTTTCTCCGGGATTTGTGCCATCGAGCCAGTTACCAACAACCACGGCTCCACTTTCTTTTACCATATCAATGAATTCATAAATTGTTGGGAATGTTTCTGATTCAGGGCTAACATAGCCAGGACCACCGTTTTTTACAAGTACAGAACGTATTTTTTCCATAAAATCGCCAATATTTTCTTTTTTCATTTTGGCGACATCATTCGGCAAAATCTTTAGTATCTCGCACCAGAAATTATCAGACGATATACCAGAAATTTTTTCAGATTTTTCAATATATGCTTTTATAATATGTCTCTCTGTTGGATTATTCGAAGGAGTTAAAGGATAAACATCCTCCTCATAATCAATCACAACGGGGAACAAAAATCTATTGAGTTTTTCAACGATTTTCTTGTTTCTATTTTCAGCAATCTGGTGAAGTTTTTTGTATATCTTTTCTGCGTTTGAATTTTTTTTTGGTAGTTTTGTAAATCCGAGCGCATTTATGTAATATACCCCTGGTTCACCAGGGGAATTTATTACTATTTCTCGGAATTCAGGTATAAAAACCCGGGTTTCAATTCCTGCAAGTGCCGGTACTCCAAATAGTTTTGAAGAAAGCAGGGTTTCTTCAAGTGCTTCAAGGGTATCAAAATCAACAATGCCAATATGTTTCAATCCAATTTTATATGCCTCAAATATAATTCTTGAAGGAGACCAGTTATTGTAATTGAATGAATGAAAAGAATGAATGTGCATATTATCGTATGGTTGTTGATATGTTCTTTTAATTTTCTTAGTTTTAACAATTTCTGCAACATCAAAAAGTACCTCAAATCTTTTTTCTGAATCAAAATCAGAAAGTTTTTCAATCATATTTTCCATCAGCCCTCCATTTTTGAAATGATGTTTTTCTCAATAAAAGAATTGGCTCTTTCAATTAATTTGTCTGTCCAAAATCTCGGTGATTGAGATAGATAAAGGTCAATATTTGAATATAACCCCTGGTCTTCAACAACCCATTCTTGTTCAATCTGAATGTGTGTTTTTCTATCCCAGTTTGAACGTTGCCACATCCCGATTTTTTTATAGAATGTGTTATATGTTTCTTTATCAACTGTTGCATCAAGGGAAATCCATCTATTATTGATATATACCTTTGCAAAAACATGAATAGTTGGATCATTTACCATTTCAAATATATCATATGGAAGCAAAACTTTGAGGATTTCTTTTTTGATAAGATATACACCGTATCCTGCAGGGATACCACACCTTCTCAAAAGGGCTATCTGAAGATTTGCTTTATTAAAACAATTACCTGTTTTTTTCTTTAATGTTTCAGATGCATATCTCCATGGATAATCAAACCTGTACTTGATTGTATCCCTAACAAAGTTGAATATTTCTTCTATGGTATCCAGTGCACTGAGATTTTTATAATTACTGCAAAATTCAATAATTTCTTTTGATTCTAAATCACAGTATCTGGTTGACTTAACATACTCATCATCCGGGACAAAGTTCTTCATCTTCATATTATTTACAATTGATAGTATAATAAAAAGACCACTTAATCTAATAATATATTACAATAGGAGTGTTTATGCGTAAAATAACATTATACATACTTACAACCCTGTTGTTGTGTGGTTGTGCTCATTATTCAGCGTATGACAATTTTTTAAGGAACACTGAACTACGCAAGGAATTTGCATCAAAACATGACGAACTTTCCCCTGAAATCAAGCAGGCAATTATTGATGGCAAGATTGTGCCTGGTATGGACCAGAGTTTAATAAGAACATTATTCGGCGACCCAGATGAAACATATCTTTCAGAAACAGGAATGTTCGAGATGTGGTATTATGAAAATTTTGCCTTTGGTTTTGATAAAAATGGAAAGGTTATTAAAGTTTTTAATCCAGAAGATATGAAATTTGAAAAAAAGAAACCCAGGAGGTAGATATGAGAAAACTTAAATGGGGTGTAATTGGTTCAGGAGGAATTGCATTTAGGCGTACAATTCCAGAAGGAATAATTCCCGCGAGTAATGCAGAACTTGTGGCGGTTTGCGATGTTAATGAGGATCTTGCAAGAAAATCAGGAGAAAAATTTGGTGTTCGTTTCTACACAGAGGAAGATGCTTTAATAAATGCGCCGGATGTTGAAAGTGTATATATTGCCACCCCTGCATACCTACACTTCAAACAAGCAGAAAAGGTGTTAAAAGCAAAAAAGCATGCTCTTGTCGAAAAACCAATCACACTCAAGGTTGAGGAAGGTAAGAAGATTGTTTCCCTCGCAAAAAGAAACAGGGTAAAGATTGGTGTTGATTTTATGATGAGATTTAATACAATCAACCAGAAAATAAAAGAAATGGTTTTGAACGGAGAATTAGGAAAAATTGTAATGGCAAGGGCGCAACTCTCCTGCTGGTATCCACCTATCAAAGGAGCGTGGAGGCAGATTCCAAAACTTGGAGGCGGCGGATCTTTTATTGATATGGGATGCCACTGTATGGATTTACTCGAGTTTATTATTGGAAGCAGGATCAAAGAAATTATTTGTATGGGAGATACACTGGTTCATAAATACCCTGTTGAAGATACATCTGTTGCGCTTGCGAGATTTCAAAATGGTGCAATAGGTATTATAGATAGTTGCTTCAGCATACCAGATAATTCCTCAAAGAATATACTTGAAATTTACGGAAGCAAAGGGAGTGTTATTGCAATGGGTACAATAGGTCAATCTCCTGATGGAACAGCAACAGCATACCTTGAAACATCTACAAAAGGGTATGATGCTCAACAGACAAGGCAGATTACCTCCACAAGCACAAAAATTGAGGTAAAACCCTACAACACATACAGGGCTCAGATTGAAAACTTCTCGAGTTCTGTCCTTGAAGATAAGGATGTTTTGAATTCTGGAGAAGATGGGGTGCGAAATCAAGCACTTGTTATTGCAGCGTATAAATCAATAAAAACAAAAAAAGTAGAGAAGGTTTTGATAAAATAATTCAACTTTTTGTTTTTTTCATCAAAATATAAGTCCCCATTATCACTGATGCTTTTCAGCCAGTGCAATTATAATCAATCTAGGCATAACGCAGATTATTTTACTCTACACTATACCTTATAACTTCAGGTGTTTTCATAAGTCCACAGGGTACAATTTGATAATCTTCTATAAATTCTTCACCTTCTGGGACGAAAGAATATGGACCTGTCCATATAGGCCATTTTTGATGAAAATGAAGTGGTCCATGTGAATTTCTCCTATGACCAAGTATTTCAATGCCAAGAAGACATTTGTTTCCACTCCTGATAAAATCAGTGATATCAACCTCGTTTGGTTTCCATGCAATAATACCTGCCTGTTTTCCATTAACGAGAATTCTTACTGCAGTTCCTCTATAATCAGGTATCCGCACAAAGATCTTCTGTTTTTCCTTTATCTCTACCTGCATCTCGTATAAATATGTGATGTTTCCAGAATAAAATGGAAGCCCCTGCTGTGTCCAATCTCCAATCTTAAGTTTTTCAATTTTTTCAATTATTTTCGGCTGGTTGTTTGCAATCTTTACACCAAAATCACCGAGGAGGTAAATAATTTCAAGCCCGGGATGGTCTTCATTATAGATTGTTTCGAGGATAATTTCGTTTTGACCTCTGGTAAGTATATATGGCTCAAATTTTAATACACGAAGTGATTTATCAACCCACCATCCACATTCCATATCCGAAGAAATGCTGTACCCATTTATGGAAATCCTATAAAGATCTGGTTTTTCGATTGCCAGAAGTATTTCGCTTGATGGAATATCCTCAACATCAAATACATATCTCAGAGTAACCAGGGTGCCATTTAATCTTCTCTCTTTTCTTCTTGCCCATGGTTGAACCATCGTACCACCTCTTACTGGAATCCTAAGTTGTTTTCTTATTTCCCTATCAAGTTTCAATATCTCTTTTTTTTCTTGCCACTGGGAGTTTTTAATTCTGAAATAGGGCATATCAAGAACAAGGGCGTTTTTTTCAGAAAATTGAACATCCCACATTTCCTTTTCAAGATTTATTTTTTCTATTTCTTGAAGTTTTTCTTTTGTTTGCGCTTGAATTGCTATATTATTCTTAGGGATAATATAAAGATGGCTCTTAAGTGGAGGGAAAGAAGTTTTAATTGCGTAATTATTTTCTATTTTCATTGTATCCGCAGGATAAACATCTCCTGTTTCAGGATCGAGTTCAAAAACAGGATATTTCCATTCCATTGCAACACTTGATATTGTTACATCATTGAATTCAATATTTCTTTCTCTCGAAAGCGTATGACGGCCAAGGACATCCTTATTCCACTCCATAGATGTATTGCACAAAAACAAATAATATACATCTTTATCTTCTCGAAGTAGATATAAAATCTGTTTTATTTCATTTCCATCATTATCAGTTATTGATATCCTTCTTGTTACTGGTTCAATCCTATCTATTGCTTTTTCAATGTCAGGGGCAATTTCAAATGCATCTGTAGTGTTTTGTTTTATTTCAGCATCTATATACTCTGGAAATTTTTCAACAAATATAATTTTACCGCCAGCATCCCTGAATTTTTTTAGGATTTTAAGTGTTGAACTTCTCATTGTATAAAGAGGTGGAACAAGAATTGCCTTATATTCGGCTTTGTTAATCTTCAGGACCGCATTGCCATTATTTTTTTTAATTTTTGCCCACCTTGACATAATCTCTTCATCTCCGTAGTCAAAGTCAATATGAGAAGAAAGAAGATTATCACAAAGTAAGGTGAACATCTCATCATATTTTTCAAGTTTCTCACACCTCTCCCAGGTATTTTTTTCATAATTCCATTCAGGCATTTTGAATATTGTCCACATACTTTCAATTGGATGAATAACAAGAAGATCTCTTACTTCACTTCCTTCTGTCATTATTGAATAAATTCGCGCAAAATAATCCTCAACCTTTTTATATGTATGCCACCATGGGGACTGATAAAATATACTTGCGGGATAATCTCTTTTTGCTTCTGCAAGCATTGTATACCAGGAAAGGTGCTGGCATCTTAAATTTATTCCGAGTGCTGTTTGCCAATCGCCGAGCGCCTTATGCCCTGAAAATGGAAAATCCCAGCCAGTGCATCCATATGTTTCTGTTAATCGCCATTTTCTTCCAAACTGCCTGGCTACTGAGCTAACCTGTTTTGCTGTATTAAAAATTCTCCAGTGTTCTGTTAATAAATCCATCCCGGGTGCCTGCATATACTGGTAAAATCTCATACAGTTTCCAACAACATTTGTTTGTGCCCGTAGAGTGTCTTCTGAAAGAACATGACCTGTAAATAATATTTTATTTTTCCCGCACCAATCCCCAATCTGTTTTGCAAATGAATCAACAAAAAGATGTGTAGTGCAATCACGATAATGATACCTTGGTTTTGAAATTTCTTTACCCTTAACATCAAAATAGATTTCAGGTAGATAATCTAATATGTCATAGGAATATCTTTTTTTGAATATAACTGGCAGTTTATCTGTCCAACTTATAAGAATATTTCCCTCGGGTTCTGGTGGCCACGCATAATGAAAAAACTGAGAACCATAGTTTGGTTCATCAGTAAAAATACCAGGAATAACCTTTCCGAAATATCTCCCGCTATACTTTTTGTATTTACTGTGGGTTGTTTTTATAAATTCTTTCACTGCTTCTGGGTTCATTGTGTCTAGATATGTATATCCATTGTACCAGTCGCTCGGTTTTTGTGTTTCTACAGTGAAAACGAGGATTTTTGATGAACCAAACATGGCCTTTATTTTTTCGCCTTTCTTAATCCTTTTATAGTGTCTTATGATGTTTCCCTCAAATTCTGCAATAAAAACAGCAATAACATTTTGATTCCACTTAACCTTCTTGTAGTCCTTAAATACTTTAAGACAGAGATATCTCATCCTGTATTTGGGATTTTTTGTAACAAGCCCTCCAGCAGCACCTGATGGCCATCTATCTTCATCATAAAGATACGCAAACATATGCAGTTTTTTTGCTTCATCAGCGCAGGCGTTTATGCATTCAAACCATTCCTCTGAAAGATATGCTGTATCAAGTCCTACACGAGAGTGCATAAAAAATCCGCCAAGTCCCATTTCATGCATGATTCTAATCTGCCTTCTCAATTCATCAGGTTTTAATTTTCCATTCCATGCCCAAAATGGAGCACCTCTGTAAATGCTGCTAGGTGATTTGAATTCATCCATAACCTGATTTATATTTTTCCCCATTTTTTATCTCCTGTGTTATTAGAAATTAAATAATCTGATTATATCTTTTTAGTAATCATATTTTTTGTATTTTCCTAAAAGCTCTTTGTTAAATGATTTATCATTATATAAGATGTTTATGGCATTTTGTCAAATTTTGTACAGGTAGGGTACATAGGTAACACTTTTTGGTGCTGAAAAAAAAGTCAAAAAGCGTCTGATATTTTAATGATTCATTGACTGAATTTTTAATTAACAGTAAAATGACATAAGCAATTTTCAAAATATCAAGGAGGAGATATGACTAGCCGTGAAAGAGTAATTCTGGCTTTGAATCACAAAGAACCTGACAGAATACCAATGCAGGATTCTCCATGGGCTGCAACAATAAAGAGATGGAAATCAGAAGGATTTCCTGAAGATGCAGATATATCTGATTACTTTGAATGGGACCTTGCATTTTTCGGTGCTGATTGCACACCAAGATTTCCTGTTAAAACCATTGAAAAAACTGATAGATTTATTATTCAAACAACGCCACAGGGGGGGTTAAGAAAAAATTTCAGAGATTATACCACAACCCCTGAAATTATTGATTATCCTATTAAAACAAAGGATGATTGGAAAGAGATTAAAAAGCGTCTTAACCCTGATTTTACAAGGGTTGACTGGGTAAGTGCTTTTTATCATTTTAATGAAGCAAGGGAAAAAGGAAAATTCATTTGCTATAGTGGCGGCTTTGGATATGATATCCTGCAGGGTTATATGAAAACAGAGCAACTTTTGATGACCATGGTAGAAGATCCAGAATGGGTTAAGGAAATGATAATGACCCTTGCTGAATTAAATCTTGTAATGATGGAATTTATGATAAAAAATGGATTTTCTTTTGATGGTGCATTTTTTTACAATGATATGGGTTATAGAAATGCATCTTTATTTTCTCCTGATACTTATCTAAAAACCCATTACCAGGCAGATAAAATGGCATATGGGTTCTGTCATTCCAAAAATATGAAAGTATTTCTGCATTCATGCGGCAATGTGAAGGAACTTATTCCAATGCTTATTGATGCTGGGCTTGATTGTCTTCAGCCGCTTGAGGTTAAGGCAGGAATGGATTTAATTGAATTAAAGGGAAAATATGGAGATAAACTATCTTTTATGGGTGGAATAGATACAAGATTGATGAGCGACCCTGACAAAACGAAAATCGAACAAGAAATAAAAACAAAGATTGAGGTTGCAAAGAAAAACGGAGGATATATATATCACTCTGACCATTCTATTCCAAATATTGTTAGTTTTCAGGATTACTGTCTTGTTATGAAACTCGTAAAAAAATACGGTGTGTATGAACATCCAGAACCATCTGTTGAAGCCACAGTGTTAGAAGAGAAAAAAGAAGAGGCGCCGGTAGTAGAACAGAAAAAGAAAAAATTTGGTTTTGGCAGGAAAAAAGAAGAAAAAATAGCACAGCCAGCAGGTTCTCCAGAAATAAAATCAGAAGAAAAGAAAAAAGGTATCTTTGGGAAAAAGGAAAAAACAACACCTGTAGAAAAAACAAAACCAGAATCAAAACCCTCTGAAAAAAAATCAGTATTTGGATTTTTAAAAGGTAAAAAGAAATGAACAAAGCAATCGGAATTGACCTTGGTGGAACATATATCAAGTATGGTCTTGTTGACAATAAAGGCAGTATAATAAAAAAGGGTATGCTTCCAACAAACGCTGAATCTAGAAAACGTGATATTGTAATTGAACAGATGTCTATTGCCATCAAAGACGTCTGGGAGGATAATATTGATGGAATAGGTATAGGAACACCAGGTATTGTTGATAACAATGGCGTTGTTTATGAATCACCAAATCTTCCTGACTGGCACAATCTGAACCTGAAAGAAATTTTTGAAAAGAAGTTTAATAAAAAAGTGGTTGTTGAAAATGACGCAAACAGCATTGCTTGGGGAGAATTTCTTTTTGGTGCTGGACGTGGAACATCCACAATAGTATGTCTTACGCTCGGGACAGGCCTTGGAGGCGGAGTTGTAATAAATGGAAGATTACTCAGGGGAGCGTGCTATTCAGCAGCAGAAATTGGTCATATGCCGGTTAACTATAAAGGAAGGAAATGCGGATGTGGAAGCACTGGCTGTATTGAGGCATATGTTGGAAGGGATTATATTGTTAAATCGATTGTAAGAAAAATAAAAAAAGGAAGAAAAACAATTGTTAGTGAAATGGTTGATAATAATCTCTTAAAAATTACACCGAAGATTATATCAGAGGCATATCAAAAAGGGGATAAACTTGCTGAAGAAACATGGATCGAAATGGCAACAGCGCTTGGAGCCTTTCTTGCCGGGATTGTGAATTTATTAAACCCTGATAGAATAATTCTTGCTGGTGGAATTGCTCAGGCAGGAGAAATCCTGTTTGAAACAATAAGAAAAACAATAAAGCAACGGGCGATGGATGTTCTTGCGAAATCCGTTGAGATTGTTCCTGCTGGTCTTGGTGTAAACGCTGGAATTATTTCAGGGGCTTCACTTGTTTTCCAAAAATAACAACATCTTAAATCAAAATGAGAATTATTTACTGGGGCAGTTCTGACTTTGGCATACCCTGTATTGAAAAACTACACCAGAAGCACAGTGTTGTTGCGGTTATTACATCTCCAGATAAACCACAGGGAAGACATCTAAAGGTTATCTCTGGGCCAATAAAGATATGGGCAGAAAAACATAACATAGATATTTTTCAGCCAAAAAAAATTTCAGGGAATGATGAACTACTAAATATACTCAAATCACTCAAACCAGATTTTTTTGTTGTTATTTCTTATGGAAAGATTATACCTGAAGATTACCTGAAAATACCTGTTTTTGCACCTCTTAATGTTCATCCTTCTCTTCTTCCTAAGTATCGTGGACCTGCTCCAATGGAATGGGCGTTGATAAATGGAGAAAAAGAAACCGGAGTTAGTGTTATCTCAATGGTGGATGAAGTTGATGCAGGTAATATCATCAGTGTTGCAAAAACAATTATCAGCGATGAAGATAATATTTTTACCCTGCGAGAAAGATTGTCATATATTGCTGCTGATGTTCTTATAGATGCAATAGAAAAGGTATCCAGTGGGTATAAAGGGGAAAAACAATCCGGAAATATTTCCTATGCTCCAAAACTTAAGAAATCAGATGGGCATATAAACTGGCAGGATAATGCAGTTTCTATTCATAATAAAATCCGCGGTCTTGCTGATTGGCCGGGTGCATACACATTTATTGTTTCAACCAAAGGAAAGAGGTTATTAAAGATAAAAAAATCTCGCGTTGAAGATTTTTCTACAATATATAATAACCCTGGAAGGTTTCTTGAAGATAAAAAAAGGATGCTTGTTTTATGTGGGCAGGGCATACTGGAACTTATAAGTATTCAGGAAGAAGGGAAAAAAGAAACCAGTGCAGTAGAATATCTAAACGGACATCACAAGATTTTAAGGGAAGCGTACCTTCAATAATATTATAGAAAGATGTTTAACCAATAAATTATTTTAGCATACGGTTGTACTCGGAGAGATGGCTGAGTGGACTAAAGCGTCCGCCTCGAAAGCGGATGTGCCCTTTCGGGCACCGCAGGTTCGAATCCTGCTCTCTCCGCCAGGAAACCTGAAACATGTGAACCCGAACTTTATTTTAGCCAGAAAACCGGTTTTTCTTCATCTTTTTTGCGCTTCAATTTTTAAACTTTCAAGCGGTATCCCTTGATATTGTTCCTTGCTTATATCTTTATCTTCAGACAGGATTTTTACTTTAAACCCTGCTTTTTCAATGATGTCTAAATAATCGCTTTTTAATAAAGCACCTCCCACACATCCTGCCAGTAATCTTTCATCGTTTCTTTGTTCTTCAGATAAATTTTCTAACAAGACAATATCTGAAATATACATTTTCCCGCCTCTCTTAAGAACCCGGTACGCTTCGCTAAAAACTTTTGATTTATTCGGAGCAAGATTTATGACACAATTGCTGATTATTATATCAATGGAGTTATCCTCGACCGGCAATTTTTCAATATCACCCAACCTAAACTCTACATTTTTATATCTGTATTTACTGGCATTAGCCCTTGCTTTTTTAATCATTTCTTCAGATATATCCACTCCGATAACCCTGCCAAGCCGCCCGATTTTTTTTGCAGCTAAAAAACAATCAAACCCTGCTCCTGAACCCAGATCTAAAACAGTATCACCTTTCTTAATTTCTCCCATGCCTATTGGATTACCACAGCCAAGACCTAAATTGGCATCAGGGGCCGACTTTATCTCATGGTTGGAATAACCAATACTTTTTGCAATTTGTTCGCTATTGGTTGTATTACAACAACCACAACTGCTACCGCAGCATCCAGACCCATTTTTGGCTGCGATCTCGCCGTAATACTTCCTAACAATTTGTTTAATATTACCTTTTTTCATAAATTTAACTCCTGTTAATTAATAAATTGTTTTAAAAATTTGTTCGCCTCTTTGAATTTTTCTTTGTTTATCACACAATAAACCCACTTTCCCTCTTTTTTTGTGTTAACAAATCCGGCATTTACAAGTTTTTTAATGTGATGGGAAATTGTTGGCATAGTAATCTTTAATTGTTTTTTTAGGTCTTTAATACAGGTTTCATTCCGGCAAGAAAATTTATTTTCCCTACATTTGCATTCATGCTTACTAATAAATAGCAATATTTTCAACCTATTTTTATCAGCGAGCGCCTTAAAAATATTGGTTAGATTTTTATCATTTTTTCTCATAATATTTTTAATTATGATAGTTAGATAGCCATCTAAATGTTACCACGTTGAGTATCTACTATCAAGAATAATTTATTTATAGACAATCATAATAAATTTATTAGGATTCAATTGTATCTTGCCACTATAGAAATACTTGAGATCATCTTTTTCACTTCTACTTTAAGACGAAAAAATCCTGAGGTATTTTGATTTTAGGGCTTGCTAATGAAGTCAGTGTGGATTTTTTTTAAATATATACTGATAGATCTGATAGAAAATCCAAAATAATATTTTCCGACCTCAATTAACTTTTCTTTTTGCGTCTTTGCCAAAAGGCCTGTTGACTTATGGTATCATATATCCATAACTCCTTATATCTATGGAAATATGGTTAATAAATTACAGAATGATATGCTAAGATTTAAATAGTGTGCTGCTTCGAGAGCCCTTATACATTTGAAGACAAAGTACAGCACACTACAAGGGAGGATGAGGGAAAAAGTCCCTCATGTTTGGGGGAGAATGGAGCCGCAGTTGCGGATCCTTAGGCAGGGGGCTTGCCCCCTCCTAAAAGAGTCGTGGCGAGAAAAAAAACAAAAATAAGGAAATCTATAAGACACGACTCTAAGTGTGCTGATTCAGATAGCAAGGATACATTTGAAGACAAAGTACAGCACACTACAAGGGAGGATGAGGGAAGAAGTCCCTCATGTTTGGGGGAGAATGGAGCCGCAGTTGCGGATCCTTAGGCAGGGGGCTTGCCCCCTCCTAAAATTGTCGTGTCGAGAGAAAAAACAAGAATAGAAAGATTCAAGAGACACGACAATAGGAAGTATAAGCGGTCAGTGAATACTTACAGGAACTAATATAATGGTACAGGTTATTATTCTCGGTATTGTAAGTTTTTTTGTTGATATAAGCACTGAAATGGTCTATCCGGTACTACCGGTATTTTTAACAGTTGCGTTGAATGCAAATCTAACGATACTCGGAACAATCGAGGGCATTGCAGAAAGCATTGCAAGTATTCTA
>MWDQ01000056.1 GCA_002070645.1 candidate division TA06 bacterium ADurb.Bin131 | reverse complement strand
ATTGCGAGCAAGCGCAGCAATTTCAGCGGTGGCCGAGCTGAGTCGTATTGAGAGACGAAGCCGCTCAAATCCCTCACCCTCCGTTTTTTTTTTCTTTGAAAGGGATTTGAACTGGAGCGGTGCTGGTGCGATGAAGAAAGAGCACCGTGTAGCACTAAGTGCGAGAAGGTGAGCGCGCTGACCGAAGCGTAGTTTGCAAGAAGTTAAGAAATTGCGAGCAAGCGCAGCAATTTCAGCGGTGGCCGAGCTGAGTCGTATTGAAAGCATCCAACCGATTAGTATTTTTATAGGTTGGATGAAAGGGGTGTGGGGAAAGAGGCGTTCCCCACGCAGTAGGGGGAAGATTAAGGGGGAAATCCCCCTTAAGGAGCGAGGAGCAGATCGCGATCGAGCGACAGTCTAACCGATTAGTATTTTTATAGGTTGGATGAAAGAGGTGTGGGGAAAGAGGCGTTCCCCACGCAGTAGGGGGAAGATTAAGGGGGAGATCCCCCTTAAGGAGCCTATCCCTTATCCACAAGTTCCCCCTTTCTTAAAGGGGGCAAGGGAGATTTTAATTCCCCTCTTTTAGAGGGGTGTCTCGTAGAGATAGGGCATTCAATCATCAATGAGGGACTTTAGTCCTGTGTCTTTTTACAACAGCATAAATACATGAAAATCATTTCTCATCCTTTACGAAAGGGGGGGAACGAAAAAGAAGGAAGAAAATCCATCCTGATCTTTCTTAACAAAGAAATAAATCCCTCTTGCTTAACTTTTCCTCGTTGAGAAGAAGAGAAAAAGAAATCTATGTCCCCTACCTGTACAAAAATTTGACAGGTTTCTAAATTTGTTGAAAATATTGATACAAGGAGGTTGTATGACAGTAAAAAGTATATTCTTCAAGATTAGCGCAATTCTTTTGTTTTTTTTCACATATATTCTTTCAGCAGCAACACTCGAGTTTGCCCCTCTTGATGATGAATTTCTGCAGTATTCTTCAGGAGAAAATACATCTATATCAGAAATTCCATCTCCGATTTCGCTTCCTTCAGTTGTTTATCCTTCAGCCCCATCTTCTTTTGATCTTCGCTCATACAAAAAGGTTTCTTCTGTAAAGGATCAGGGTACTGCTGGAAGTTGCTGGGCATTCGCAACATATGCATCTCTCGAATCATGCCTTTTAACAAAAGAGAATTATGATTTTTCTGAAAATCATATGAAAAATACCCTGAGTTCTTCTTATGCCGAAGGGTTTGACAGAAAAGCATCAGACGGAGGTAATCTGTTTATGTCAACAGCATATCTTGTAAGATGGTCTGGTCCTGTCCTTGAATCACAGGACCCCTATAACGCAAGTTCCACGGTTTCTCCTGCAGGTATTCTGCCGGCAAAACACATTCAAGAGGTTGTTTTTATTCCTGATAGAAAAAGTTCTACTGATAACAGTGCAATAAAAAAAGCAATAATGGATTATGGAGCAATTGCAACAACAATGTATTATGGTAACCAATATCTTGCAAAAGGTAAAAATTATTGTTATAGCGGAAACGAAACATCAAATCATGCTGTATCAATTGTTGGTTGGGATGATTCATACAGCAGGTCTAATTTTTATGGAAGCGCTGCGGGTATTCCACCTGGGGATGGTGCTTTTATTGTAAAGAATAGTTGGGGATCATTATGGGGTGAATCAGGGTATTTTTATGTTTCATATTATGACTCGAATATCGGAAAGAATTGCGCTGTTTTTAACAATGCAGAATCAGTGAATAACTATGATGTGATGTATCAGTATGACCCACTCGGATGGGTTACATCAGCAGGATTTAATACAAATACTGCATATTTTGCAAATATATTTACTGCAAACCAGACAGGAACTGTTTCAGCAGTTGGCTTTTACACTCCTGTTATTAATTCGCAGTATGAGATTAAGATCTATAAAAATGTTTCTGGAAATAGTCCAATTGCTGGAACATCTGCAATAACTAAGTCAGGTGTGATTTCTAATCCAGGTTATCATACTATAAAATTGCCTTCAGATGTATTTGTGTCAAAAAATGAGAAATTTTCAGCAGTGGTTAAATTAAAAACGCCTGGCTACAATTATCCAATAGCCGTTGAAGCACCAATTTCTGGATATAGTAGCAAAGCATCTGCACATCCAGGGGAAAGTTTTATAAGTGAGAATGGCAGTGTTTGGACTGATATTACAGTATCAGCGCCTGGTACAAATATCTGTCTTAAGGTTTATGGTTCTGCCATAGGATTTGATATTACAAGTCCTGACGGTGGAGAAATATGGGAGCAGGAAACAATAAAGACCATAACCTGGAAAAATAACGGTAATGTTAAAGGAAATGTAAAGATTGAACTATTAAGGAATGAATCCCTTGCATATATTATTACTTCATCCACTCCTGTTGGAACCAGCGAAATTGGCTCTTATAAATGGTTAATTCCAGCAACAATAAATTCTGGTAGCACCTATAAGATTCGTATTACAAGTACAAACAATACATCTATAACTGATACAAGCAACGAGAATTTTTCAATCACCGGTTCAAAAATTATTGTTGATACACCAACAAAAGGATTGAAATTTTACAAGAGTTCAAATCAAACAGTTCAATGGAGATATACAGGAAAAATAAGTGGAACAGTTAAGATTGAACTTATGAAATCAGGCATAAGTAAAAAATTAATAAACTCTTCTTTTTCTATTGGTAACAATGGAACAGGTTCATATATCTGGAAAATTCCTTCTGATGTAACACCCGGGGATGGTTATTCTATTAAAGTAACAAGCAATACAAAATCAGGAATTTATGGCTTAAGTGAACAATTTTCAATTTCAGGTCCATCAATAGATATAACAACGCCAAACAGTGGAGAGAAGTGGTTTACAAATACAAAACAAACCATTACATGGACTTATTCAGGTAATCCTGGAAATACTGTAAAAATAGAATGTCTTAAAGGTTCATCAGCCACAGTAATTTCACAAAACTGTTCGATTGGAAGTTCTGGCACTGGTTCATATTCCTGGTCTATACCATCATCATATGTTCCTGGATCTAACTATAAAATAAGAATAACACCAGTTGCAGATAGGACTGCTGGTGATACGAGCGATGGAGATTTTACAATCTCTCCTGGCTTAATTAAGGTAATATCACCAAACGGCGGAGAAATATGGAAACCAGGAACAAAGCAAACCATTCTATGGTCATATGAAGGTAATCCTGGCTCTTATGTATCAATCGAGGTATTAAAGGGTTCTGCAGTTGTTTTAAGAATCTCATCAAGGCCCATAGGTTCAGGAGGAGTTGGTTCATATCAGTGGAATATACCATCAACACAGAAACAGGGTTCTGACTATAAAATAAGGGTTATAAGTACCACACAACCGAACGTGAGTGATATAAGCGATGGATTTTTAACAATTTCTAATGACAGTACAGGTTTTTCTATAAAGAATGAACGTAATGAAATTCAGGAGGATAGCGGATATTATTATAGATAATATCTATCTTTAATAAACTTTTCTTTTTTTCTGCGTCTATTCTTTAACCAATACCTAAATATTTACAGGCAAAAGGTTTTAAGGTCTTTATACCTTTATATCCTTTTTCCCTATAATGTTTCTAAAGAAAAAGAGTTGGTAAAATAGTTTTGTTAGTATAGTTAAAGGAGGAAAAATGTTTATAGATATACACGTGCATACGAGAAAAATTCCAGGTTTTCCCCGTGCAGGAAAACCTGCTTATGCAACACCAGAACAATTGATTGAAAGATATGAAAAAATCAATGTAGAAAGGGCTGCAATTCTTCCAGGGGTAAACCCTGAATGTTCTTATTCTATACAATCAAATGAAGAGGTTCTTGAGATTTGCGGCAGATACCCGGACAGGTTTATTCCTTTTTGCAATATAGACCCGAGGCAGATTACAAATTCTCCACAGGCACCTCTGGATGAAATTATGCAGTTTTATAAAGATAAGGGATGTAAAGGCATAGGTGAGGTTTGTTGTAATCTTGAATTTAGCGACCCCCTTGTTCAAAACCTGTTCAAAAATGCAGAAAAAATAGGGTTTCCTATAACATTTCATATTGCAGGAGAAATAGGTGGAACATATGGACTTTACGATGATCCTGGACTTCCTCAACTTGAGGTATGCTTGCAGAGATTCCCACAACTTGTTTTTCTCGGACACTCCCAGGCTTTTTGGTCAGAAATCAGCAGTGATGTTACCCCAGAAATAAGAACAACATATCCAAAGGGTCCTGTTAAACCCGGGAGAGTTGTTGAAATGATGAGAAAATATTCAAATCTTCATGGTGATTTATCAGCACATAGTGGATACAATGCAATAAGCAGGGACGAATCATTCGGGGTTGAATTTTTGGTTGAGTTTCAGGATAAACTTCATTTTGGAACAGATATATGCGCGCCTGATACACAAACTCCTATTGTAGATTTTCTCCTGAATCTTCTAAAAAATAAAAAGATTGATAGCACTGTATTTGATAAGATTGCCCGTAAAAATACTGAAAAACTATTCGGATTGAGTATTTAATTGATAACAAAACTGGATAATATAAAAATTCATACATACAGGAGGTTTTTATGAAGAAAAAAGGATTTACCCTTATAGAATTACTTGTTGTTATAGCAATTATTGCAATACTTGCATCGATGTTATTGCCCGCACTTTCAAGAGCGCGGGAAAATGCAAGAAGGGCAGTATGTATAAGTCATCTTAAACAAATAGGGCTTGCCCTTGAAATGTATGCGGATGATAACAATGAGTTTTATCCACTTTGTGGTGGAACTATTGATTGGGGCGAAGACCCACCAGGATGGATGGAACAGTTGTTTCCTTATGTAAAAGCCAAGAATTTATATAGGTGTGATTCATTCCCGAGAAACATTTCTGATTATCATTATTTTTTAAGTGCGCGGGCTGCATATATTGATGCTGGTAATATGGCCGCCGCGACAAGTAGAAAAAGAATTATGTTTCCTTCTGTATTTGTTCTTGCGGGAGATTCAAACTATAGATTTTCTGAACCTGATTGTGATAAAGATGATTACACGCAAAATTGTCTTGGTTGGAAGGAAGATGCAACCCATTGGAATCCGCATCATGCTGGTGGATTAAATGTTTTGTTTGCTGATGGACATGTTTCTTGGCATAACAGATATGATCCTGATTCAATGACATTCAGATATTCGACATTCTCTGATTGGTAAACAAGACAATTTTTTTTCAGGGATATAAAAATCTGGCAGAATTTTTTATAGATTATTAAACCTGCTGAATAATTCTTCCTTGATATTTACCTTTCTTTTTTCTTCTGATGAAACAACTGCCGCAATACAGGTAGCAACTGTTTTTGTTCCTTCAATTGCATCCATTTCAACTGGACTATTGCTTAAAATGCAATCAACAAAGTAATTTACTTCAGCATAAACATTATGAGAAGATATTTTTACTGGTATTCTTGCAAAATCATATTCTGATTTTGTTTTAAAGTATCTTTCTGAACAGACAAGTATATAGTCAGATGTATTATCAGAAATTATTGTCCCTTTTGTTCCGTAAAAAACGCTTCTCATTGTATATGGTCTTACACAGCCAATAGAACAGAATACCTTTCCCATTATATCATTTTCAAACCTGTATATTGCAATTGTTGCATCATCAACAGGCCAATCATCAAGGCATCTATGATTTGAATATGCAAAAACCTCAACAGGATCCCCTGCAATCCACCTTAATAAATCAACAGCATGACATCCACCGCCTATAAATGGTTTTCTTTTTTTATCCTTTCTCCATTTTCCTGTTCCTTCAGCAACCCTATAATTATGGGCATATTCACTTTCAACAAAAAACAATTCCCCTATTTCTCCTGAATCAATGATTTCCTTTGTCAGCACAAAACCAGGAGCAAATCTGCAAACCTGTCCTATCATAAACTTTTTTCCTGATTTTTTCTCTGCCTTGATAATATCAATACAGTCATCAATGTTTAATGCAAGCGGTTTCTCGCATAAAACATGTTTGCCAGCGAGCAAGCCGTCAACACACTGTTGTTTATGGTAATAGTCAGGGGTTGCGACTGAAACTATCTCTATATCCTTAATCTTAAGAAGATCTTTGTAGTCAGTGGTAGCAAAAGGTATATCAAATTCTTTTTTAGTTTTTTTCAGTGTATCTTCGTCTATATCACAGATTCCAAAAGGTTGAGTATAAGGATTTTGTTTATACCCAATAAGATGCGACTTTCCCATCCTTAAGCCAATAACGCCTGCCTTCATATTGCGCCTATATTACGTGGTTAAAAGGAAAACTGGCATCGAGAAATACAACCTTTGTTTCTTTGAATTGTTTTTTCAATTTATTTGCTAGGTTTTTTACTCCTGGATTTTCGCTCAGGACATGACTTGTTTCAATCGCAGCCATACCATTCTCAACACAATACCTGACTGCATAATCGACAACCTCACCAAAAACAAGCACCTCTGCACCGAGTTTGTATGGTTCCTCTGCAATCCCATAAATCTGACCGAGTCCGCCAACCGCGGTTGCTATTTTACTTACCTTTTTCTGCAAATCTCCTGCAATTCTGATAACAGGAATCTTCATTTTTTGTTTTATTATCTCTGCAAGATGTAACACACTTGTTGGTTCAATCTTATGAACCCTTATAAACCTTCCTCTGTTTATCTCTTCTTCAAAACCCAATAAATCTGGAAAAGCATCGCACATCCCCCAGCCAGGTGCTGCATCCCAGTTTTTATGTGTATTGTATACAACCATATTATTTTCTGTCAAAATCTTGTGTCTTAATGCATTTGGTCTTTTCCCCATAATATCTTTTCCTGAATTAAACCACACTGTTTCACTATAACCCCAGAATAAAAATTCATGGGTCACAATAAGATTTAGTTTTTCTTTTTCTGCCTTTTTCAAAACATTTACTGTTGGAGACCAGGTAACACCTATTCCCTGTACTTCTGTATTTCCATCTCCAAAAACGATTGCGTCATCTTTTGGGATTTCTCCAAAATCATCTTTGAATGGTGCTATTTCAAGAATATATTCTATTACATCTTTAACCTTCATTTGTTCTCCTGTTACTTTATAAAAATAAAATTACCTATTTTTCTGTATTATTTCTAAAATTTTCCAGATGAATGATAACTACCATTTAATTGTAATCTTTCCTGCGGATGGGATCTGAGCAATAACCTTTTTATTTTTACCGGTATAATTAAAATCAACTGTTCTACCATTAATCCTAATAGAAGTAAGCATATATTCAGCATATAGAACAAGAGATCCTGCATCTTTTATATAAAAATTAGCGCACCTATTCCCATATACAAGATGTTTTATTGCACCTCCTGAGTTGTATTTATCAGATAAGCCAATTATAGAGATACCTTTATGTACTGGAGCAAAGGTAAATATTTCCCATTCTCCTTGCTTTAGAACAATTTTTTTTGCTGTTTCAGGTGTCATTATAAATAAGTTTCTGGTCTGATGTGAAAAAACAACGTATCTATCAGAATCAAGGCCCGGTATATCCTTAAGAGAAATTATATCTGATATTGGACGACCTTTATATCTTGCATGGAAAACACCGAGTACAGCGTTATATTCATTGAAATTAAAAATCTTCAACAGTACATTTTCTCTGGTTGGATTATGGAAAACGCACCCTGGAGACACTCTGCCGATGTCTTTACATCGCAGAATAGTGCCATCACTGCAAACAAGTTTTTTTAATACATTAACATTTTGAGTGCCTGGCTTATCTGAAATATAAACCAGAGAGCCACTGATTGCTCTGCCAGCGGCATGATACTGCCCCCAGGGATGATTTGATTTAAACATATCCCAGTCAGGGTGTATAAGATACCCGAAGAAAAGACCAACAAGTGAATTTGTGTATAGATGAAGTGTGTGAGTTTCTGGAAGATCTGGCCAGAAATCAGTTGATGTACGCCATAGGTTTGAATGTTCAGACATTAAAATCATATCATTTGACCCTGACATACAGTTGATTAAACGCCCACTAAAGTATTTATTACATGATGCCTCAATGGCTTTTCTATAAGCCATAGACATACAAACACGGCTTCCAAGTCCACCCGTAGAAAGTTCCAGTGAACTTTGATTATCTACCTTCACCCCATCAATACCCTGACGCGAAAGAAAACAATGAAAATCATCATAGAATTTCATAACCTTTTCTTCAGGAATTACCCCACAGATAAGTCCCATCCAGGATAAAAGTTCTGCCATATCTCTTCCATATATTGATGGGTCGTATCTTGCAATCTCTTTCACACCATAATCAGGAAAAGATTCACCATCAAGACCAGCCCAATAGCCCATAATAGCGTGCCATGCGAGGAAAAATTTAACGTCAAACTCCTTCTTTATTTTTTTTACAAGAATCTTAAAACCTGAAGGAAATTTTTCATTTGGACAAAAAGAAACGAGTCGATCCCCACCCACAGGCATTTGTTTAAATGAAAGCCAACCGTCATCGAGAATTATAAATCCAGGCAGGACCCCGTCATTCTTAAAACTTTCAAGTCCTGAAAGAATTTTATCCTCGCTCACATCCCGATAAAACGCATTCCATGTGCACCAGCCAAAAAAATCAATAAAATCAGGGACTGGCTTATCGCATCTTAGTTTTATTGTTTTAAGGTGCTTGACAATTGCTATAGCAGATTCTTTCTGCAGCGCATATAAATCCTTACCAACAGCAATAAATGCTCCTGTTCCTGAGTTCTGGATTGTCCAGGGATCTCCTGTGTCTGCCCAGAGACAGATTTCTCCCCTTTTTCCATCAAGAGAAAATCTCAGTTTACCATCAATGATAGGTATAATGACAACATAAAGATTATCACTGCGACGAACAAGAAGCCACTGTGTATCAGGAGGGATTTCTTTTATTGATTTTCCTGTGCATGGAAACATCCAGAATGTTTCTTGTTTGCGGTAACACGCAGAAAATTTATCAATCTTTTGGATTATTCCGAGCGTGGTTGACCAGAACTGGCATTTTTTTTCAGATGCAACTTGCAGGAAAATACCTGTTTTTGTTTTATCTCGAATAAGTTTTATGTTTTCTGATACACCATCAAAAATCATTACATTATCAGCATAGATGGCATGTTCTTTTTTTATGTAGTTCATTTTTTTTGTTGTCCTGAGATTTTACATATTTCTGATTTATTATAGCACTTCAAGAATATATTGAAAGATATAATAAATGAAACAAGAATAAAGAACGAATCCTTGTAAAGATGGCTTTTATTACTGTGGGTATTCTTCTTATTATGTTTGCTGGTATTGCTATTCCAGGGGTATACAGAGCAAAAGAATGTAGCAGGGTGGCTGCATGTATCGGTAATTTGAAGCAGATGGGTATGGCATGTTCTGTCTATGCGGATGACTATAATGGATTTTTCCCGCCAGATGTATCATATCTGTATCTGAATTATGCAAGTTCTCTCACTATCTTTATCTGTTCGAGCAAAAGACCAGAGATATGTGAATCTGATATTCTCAAGGATTTTACCATGTGCTACGAGTATGTAAAAGGACTGAAAACAGAGGATAGAAATGTTGTTTTTGCAAATTTATATGTAAAAGGAGTCAAGAAAGGAAACTGGGTAGATGTATGGCAAAAACATAAAAAAAGTATTAAACAAGAAATCTTAGAAAAAATATGAGGAAATTTCCAGAACCCAGAAACAAAAATTATACGATGTAAAAAGAAAGGGTCTTTGAATTGAGAATTACAATCTCTCCG
>MWDQ01000055.1 GCA_002070645.1 candidate division TA06 bacterium ADurb.Bin131 | reverse complement strand
AATGCTCGCTATCATAGGTGGAGAGGGATTTTACCATTGCTATATGTCAGGAGATGTTAAAAATCTTGATTGTCCGCGCTGTAGAAAACGATGTGCAGAGGATGTTGTTGCAGATCTAACAAATACAGTTTTTCATGCAATAAGAAAGGTTAAAGCAGATGCAGAATTGCTTGCATGGCCTTATTCTGCCCATCGCTGGTCAAAAGATCCATTTCAAGAATCCTTAATAGAAAAATTAGACCCAGAAATCCGTATTGTAGCCGAAATTGACAAAGACCATATGTATCAAAAGAATGGATATATTAAAAAAATCTGGGATTATTCCATTGATTTCCTCGGTCCGAGCGATAGATACCTATCAATAAGTAAGACCTCAAAAAAAAGGGGAATGAAACTTGTATGTAAAACAGAAACATCTGTTTCTATTGAACTTTTTGGGGTGCCATATATCCCTTGTTTGCAGAGATGGGGGAAAAGAATGGAAATTATTAAGTCCCAGCAACCAGAATCAATCATATATGCCTATGATATTGCTGGATTTACGAGGTCAAAAACCGAAGAACTCGCATATCGTTTGAGTTGGGAACCCTGTTCAACTCCTTACAAGGAAATCAAAAAAATTGCAGAAAGAGATTTTGGTAGGGTGTCAGGATACTCTGTAATCAAAGCATGGAATTTATTTAGTAAGGCAATGAGCCACTATCCTGTTTTAACCTTTTCCTACTACACAGGACCATCCTTTATAGGGGCAGGCCAGCCATTGATGCTTGTTGAAAAAAATATGCCAGAAAAACTTTTTGGACGTCTTTTTTATCTTGCAGAAGCAGATGAATCAGGTGGAGGAGAAAAAGCCATTGCAAAAAGGCCCCTTTATTATAGTGATGTTGAAATGAGCAAGGAAGAAATTAATGATATGGATAAAGTGGTTAACCTATGGGAAAAGGGTGTAAATATTTTAAGATTAGAATATCCAGAGGTTATAAAACCATATAAAGAAGAGTTCAAAAAAGAATTAAACCTTGCGATATATATCCTTACAGTGTTGCGTGCAACTGCGAATACAAACCATTTTTTTTCATTAAGAAAAAAATATTTTAACCTTCTTAAGAATCCAGCAAAAAACAGCCGCAGGGAAATACTTAAAATTCTTAAAAAAATGGAATCCATTATTGAAAGAGACCTGAAAAATGCTAAAGACGCAATGAAAATTGTTGCCTCTGATCCGAGGTTTGATCTTTCAGTGCGGCTTGATATTGATTTTCCACCAACAATTGAGATTATAAAGGCAAAGATTAAATATCAAAAAACCGAGGTAAAAAAACAGTTTTTGTTGGCGAAAGCATCCTTAATGGATACTGAACAAAAACAAATGGATAGTCAGACATAAGATTCAAGATTTTTCATAACACAAAAGGAGGCAGGGTGCTTAAAAAATTTGTATTTTTTGGTTTTTTGTTGTGTTTATTTGTTCAGTGTAGTTTTTCTCAAAAAACGCAGAAATTACCTTTTGCGGTTTTACATTCCTCAGATACAGGTGGGGCGCATATATTTTGTGTTGCTGCAGACCCTGTAAAAAGAAAACTATATGCAGGAACATATTCCTATGACCCAAAAAGACAGGGACTTCTTGTTTATGATCTAAATCCTGATGGAACTGTTTCTGAAAAACCAAGAAGATACTCTGACCATCCTGATCCGATGCCAGACCCATTTCCGCCAGGTGGATGGAGTTCAGTCACATCGCTTTTTGTTGATAAAACACACAATAAACTTTTTATGGGTGTATCAGTTTCAGGAGTTAAGGGTTTTGAAAACTTCAAGAGATCCCTTGTTATGTATAACCTTGATGAAAAAGGTGAACCACAAGGTAACCCTCAGGCATATGAAAGTGGGAATCCCTATATACATATTGCTGCAATAGCAATGCATCCAAAACTGAACAGGATTTATACTGTTGGTTGGGGAGGTTCAGGTATTTATGCAATTGACCTTGATGAAAATGGAATACCTTCTTCAAAACCAGAAGCATTTCCTGTTGCAGGAAACGGTAAATACTCAATAAATTTCAGATCTGATGGAACAAAGGTATATCTTGGAACATATCCATCAGTGCTTCAGGTTTGTAACCTTGATGAAAAGGGCTCTGTTGTAAATGTGCGCTCTTATACAGTTGAAAACGGTCCACAGGAATATATGATATGTGTTCTTACTGACAGGGCAATATTTTTTAAGGGACCTAACGATAACCTATCCTATTGGTTACTTGATAATTCAGGTGAAGTACAAGGTAATCCTGTTGTTGTAGAAAACTTTCCTGTACAGGCAATAAGTGTTTCTGATGTACCAAATAGGGTGATTGTTTCTTCTTCGACTGGTTTTACAGATGCCATTACAGGTAAGTTTATTGTGGATGGGGTATCATTAAAAGAGATAGAAATTTCCCCTGATGGGAAAATTAATGTTACGAGAGAAACAGACAGATTTTTAAGGGAAAAGGCACAGTGTATAAATGGAGTGCCATCAATTGCTATTGCAACTATGCATCTCGGATGGAGATTTCTTGGTAACAGAATTTCAGGTGTTGAAATAAAAACAACACTAAAATCAATAGAATCTGAAACACCTTTTCCTCCTGCTTTGAAGATAGTCCACTTAGGACAAGAACAGAAATATCTAAAATTTGTTTATTCCTCAAGATTTAATATGGTCTATTCTACTGGAGATAATAATATATACGCATATCGCTTGAAGCCAGAAGAAAAACTAATTTCTGTACCCTGCCAGGACATAAGAGGTCCAATTGCTCTTGATGAATCATCAGGTATTCTTTATGTAGCGCGTAAGGATGGAACCATTGCTATAAGAAAAATTGATAATTCAGGAATTCCTTCTTCTGATGGTGAAAATCTTCAGTCAGGAGTTAACCCAATAACATATTTGTTATTTAATCCTGTTGCAAAGATACTTTATGTCATTGGTTCAATTCAAAAAGAAGAACCCGCAACCTCTTTATTTTGCAGGATTCCTGGTTTAACTTATGATACAGCGGCCGCTCTCGATACAAATAAGGGAAAACTCTATATTGCCAGTCAGTACAACAAAAATGAAAATCTTACAATCTGGGACATAGGCAAAGATGGAAGGATTGTTTCAGAAACACCAAAGAGATATCCTGATGGGTTTGTTTCAGATAAAAAAAGGACATGTCTGCATGGGATGATTCTTAATACAAAAAAATCAAAACTTTATCTTTCAGGTATGCTCGAAAACCCCGCAAATGGCGAAGCAGGAATAATGGTCTATGAACTTGATTCAAAAGGGGATCCTTCTGGTTCTCCTAAATTTTATCAGACAAGAAGCAAAACAAACAGTCCCTTGGATTTATGTCTTTCACCTGATGGGCAAAAACTTTACGAGGTTGGTTGGGGTGTACCTGCGGTTTTTGAATGGTCGCTGGATGGAAATGGATTACCTGTGCCCGAACCCTATGTCTGGGAGACAACAGGTAATGGGAAATCTCAGGTTTTTCCTGTTCCAGATGGAAGCGCTGTGCTTCTCGGAACATATCCATCAATCCTCGAGATAGTTCCTCTCGATAAACGTGGTAAGCCCATTGGAGGACCTTCAGTATTCCTTACAACTGGTAAAGGCAGAATCAGTATTGGTTGTTTAACTTCAGGGTCATCAAGTGATTGGATAAATCTTGATACTCAACTAAAAGACAGTGTGGGGCTATCAAGAATAATATGCGAAATGACAGGAGCAACAGTAAAAAAAGCAGAGATGCAGTTTGATTTCAGGAGGGTATCAGGTTCAAAGGTACAAAACATCAAAAGTTTTAATATCACAACAGCAGGAAACAATATTTCTATTTTTGTGCCTGGATATGGACTGGATGAACCAGATAAACTTGCAGATCTTACACAATCCAGCGTTGAAAAATTTAAGGAATACCTTTCATTCGCCAAAAAATATGCACTGAAGCCAGATGAAAAACCAGATGAGATTATAGTTGCAAATGGACTTATCAGTTTAGATGGGACGCCTGAAACTCTTGAAGATGGTCTTAATATTCTTTCTCTTCTCGGGCATAATACTATTCAGATATGGCAGTGGGGAAATATACCTCCGGATGAAATCAGGGAAAAAGCCGCAAAATACGGTTTTAATAGATTTCGTGGGGCTGTGTACAACCCGCCTTCATACTTTGATTACAATAGTTCAATGGTAACAGATGAATATCTCGATAACTGGGTGAACGGGTTGAAAAAATCATTTTCTAATATGGGACAAAAGAATGAGGAAATGGCTCTTTTCCATATTGCGGATGAACCCGGCTGGTATTATCCATATCAGATAGAAGAAGTAAAAAAGGATATTTCGCGGTTGAGTGTTTTCAGAAATTACCTTAAATCAAAAGGATTTACACCTCAGACATTCGGCAAAGGTTCATGGGAAGAAATATTCCCTATGAAGTTAAGTGAGCCCCAAACACTTGCGGATAAACGACTTTTTTTCTGGACAACAAGATTTTTTGTGGAATCATTAAGCAAATCATTTGCAGCCGCAACCAGGGCTTTTCAAAGGGCATATAATCCAGATATTCTTACCACCACAAACCTTAATAACTGGCCTGGAAGGTTTTTTATTGCTTCCCCGGGTGAAAAGATTGCCAATAATTCGGATACCAGCCCTGATGCAGGAATGGGAATGCCTGACTGGTTTGATTTAGGAAGGAAAAAGGCTGTTTCCTGTATTTGGACTGAGGATTGGTTTGGTGATAATTCTGCGCAGAACTGGTCTTTGTATAGCGACCTATTGAGATGTGCTGCAAGAGAAGGTGGAATTAAATATGGTGGTTATGTTGTAGGACATACAACAGGAGGAAGAGTGCCGGAGGGTGGGAAATATAAGATTATGGCTCTTGTCGGCCATGGTGCAAAAGCAATTGATCCTTATATTTTTGGGCCAGGTCTTGCCTTTGGTGATGGTTGGTCAGAAAGAGAGCAGGTTTATCAATCGCTTTCAGAGGGTCTAAAAATTCTTGGCAAAAGTGAGAATCTTATCGGCCCGGGCAAACCAAAAAATGGAACAATTGCAATACTTTTTCCACAGGCAAGTCAGGTCTGGGATCCTGATTCAAAACTTCGTGCATATCTATGGGAGTTATATGGACTCCACGAGGCATTGATACACGAGAATTATCCTGTTGATTTTGTTGATGATTTTGATGTTGAAGATGGGATATTAAAGAAAAATAATTATTCTGTGTTATACACAACAGCACCAAATCTATCTGACAAAGCACAGAGAAACATTGTTGAATGGGTTAGAGATGGCGGAACGCTTGTGATGATGCCGGGTGCCTGTGCTGCTGATGAATATAATGAAATATCAGTAATTCTCACAAAGATGACCGGAGCAAAACAAGTGTCTGTGGAAAGAGCCCCCCAGTTAAGGCAGGATGAAATTATCCGCGCAAAACAAACCACAATAAGAATCAAGGATGAAAGATTTGGAATAGGAGAGATACAGACAAAATTTCAAACAGTTTCTCTATTTCCTACCACAGGTAAAACCATAGCGGTTTTTGAAGATGGTTCCTCTGCAATCGTGGAAGCAGGTTATAATAAAGGAAGAATATTTTCATACGGATTCTGGCCTGGAATTACATATAATTTAAGTCCTGACCGCTCTGATTACAAAAAACTTCCATACGGGTGGTTAAAAGAAGCAAGACAGATGGTTGTTTCTCCTGCAAAAATAGCAAATGCTTCTAAATTCGTTGAGATATCAGAAGAACTTGTTGAAGGATGTTTCCTTGAATCAGATAAAGGTATTGCAGTAACCCTTCTTAATTGGTCAGGAGAACCAAAAAAAGAAATAACAGTTGTTGTTAACGGCGCAGAGAACATAACAAAGATTGAGTCAATCGAGAAAGGTAGTTTAAAATGGGAAAAGACAGGGAATTCAGTGCAGATAAAGTTACCTCTTAATACAGTTGACGTGTTAATGCTCTACAAATGATAAAACACCGGGGTCAACTCTTGACTCTTGACAGAACAGGTGAGATTCCTTAGGCAGTTTGATATGAATAATCGATTTACAGCATTCGTATAGAGCGTAAGAAAAAACAGATATTCATCATTCGTTGAGATCCAGACAGAGTAAATCTGTTAAGAGTCGACTTTTTTATGTCCCACAATAAACCCTCACAATTTTTTGATTTAACATACTGATTCTGGTAAACTTTATGAGATTGAATCTCATAATACAGGAGAAGATGATGAGAACAGATAGGTGGTTTTCTGATGTAGAAGAATATGTGAAAAATGCAGGTCACTTTAGAATTCATGACATATTGCTGTTAATGAATCAGGGTGGGTTATCCATATCCCGGGCATCAGTTTATAGAGCAATTGATAAACTATTGAAGTCAGGAAAGATTGTACAGGTCTCAAATGGAAAAGAGAGATATTTTGAATATGTTCAGGAAAAGATCCATTACCACTTTAGATGCAAAAAATGCGGAAAGTTATTGGAATTTTTTTTTGAGAATATTGAAAAAGCAATCAAGGAAAGTTCCAGAAAACTTAAGATTATTCTTACAGATCAAAAACTTGTGCTTGAGGGTTATTGCAGTAGATGCAGCAGGGTTAGAAAATGAGTGAAAACATAAACAAGGATTATGAAAAGATTATACTTGTAGGAAATGCGAATGTTGGTAAAAGTGTTATCTTTAACCTTCTTACTGGCACCTATGCCGTTGTTTCAAATTATCCGGGTACCACTGTTGAAATAAGTCAGGGTACTGCAAAAATTGGAAACAAACAATTTACTGTTATTGACACCCCTGGTATTACTGATTTATTTGGCCGCACAGATGATCAACAGGTAACAAGAGATATACTTCTTGATAATCCAGGTGCTATTTTTGTTCATGTTATTGATGCGAAAAGCCTTCGCCGTGGACTTCTCTTAAATCTTATTCTTTGCGGACTTGGTGTAAAACAGGTTGTAGTTCTGAATATGATGGATGAAGCAAATGACAGGGGGATTTTTATCAATCATAAAAAACTTTCAGAAATACTTGGGGTCCCTGTTGTTCCAATGATTGCCACAGAATATGTTGGACTGCATCATCTCAGAGAATCAATACTCAAAGCATCTACCTCGAAGTTTTCTGTAATATATTCCCGAGACATTGAGAATATCATCGATGAAATTGGAAATATTCTTCCTGAAACAGGGTTTAAGAAAAGAGGACTTGCCTTATTTTTAGCAGGAGCCACGGATAGGTTGCACAGCATATGCAGAAAAATTAAGAATTTAGATGAGGTATCTATAAAACAGAAACTCGAAGTTTTACAATCATCACTTTCCCAGCCAATGGTGTTTCTTATTACAACAGAACAGGTAAAACTGGCAGAAGAAATTGCAGGACTTGTTACAACCAAAACAAAGGAAGGTGGAGGAAAGATCCAGGATTTTATTGGTAGGATTACAATCCAGCCGGCATCAGGCATTTTAATAGCAATAATTGTTCTTTTTGTTCTTTACCTTGTTGTTGGTAAATTTGGTGCAGGCGTTTTGGTTAACCTTATAGAAGGAAAACTATTTGGAGGATTTATAAATCCTTTTTTTAAGATGATTTTTGCTCATACGCCGCCTTTAATCAATGATTTTTTTGTTGGTGAATATGGCATTATTACAATGGCTCTTACATATGGTTTAGGAATAGTTTTGCCGATAACCTGTACTTTCTTCTTCTTTTTTGCGTTTCTTGAAGATTGCGGTTATTTGCCACGACTTGCATTTCTTGTTGACAGGGCCTTAAAACCAATCGGGCTTACGGGTAAGGCAGTGCTTCCTCTTGTTCTCGGACTAGGATGCGGAACTATGGCAACATTGACTACGCGAATTCTTGATACAAGAAAAGAAAAAATCATTGCAACAGTATTACTTGCCCTGGCTATTCCATGTTCTGCACAACTTGGTGTTGTTCTCGGAGTGTTAAGTTCAATTTCTACTCTTGCACTTTTCATTTGGTTGGCTGTAATATTGCTTGTTATAATAATTACAGGAGGTGTTTTTAATCTTGTTATTCATGGTGAAAATTTTTTCTCAATTGAAATTCCACCTATTCGTGTACCAGATATCAAAAATATTGGCCTTAAAACCCAAAGAAGAGTTATATGGTACCTTAAAGAAGCACTTCCATTATTTGTTATTGGAACTGTAATACTTTTTATACTTGATAGAACAGGTGTAATTACTTATATAATTAGAGGATTATCTCCTGCAGTTACGGCAATGGGACTGCCTCCAGAAATGAATAAAATTTTCATTATTGGTTTTCTAAGAAGGGACTACGGAGCCGCTGGTATGTATGAACTATTCAAACAAGGGGTACTTAGTCCTTCTCAAGCAGTTGTAAGTTCAACTGTGCTTTCACTTTTTGTGCCCTGCATTGCTCAGTTTTTTGTAATAATAAAAGAAAGGGGAATAATACCAGCAACGCTTATTACAATCTTTACGCTTGTGGTTGCATTTGTTGTTGGTTGTTTATTAAGGATTTTCTTGTCGACAACTGGTTTATTTTAGGAGAAATATGGAAAGAGAACTTGAGGATATTCTAGAAGAAATTTGGAAAAAAAGAGAAATGAAGGAAATTCCTGCAAAAAATCTTGATCCTGAAAAACTCGAGATTCTCAGGAAAAATGGATTTGTGGTTATTTCAGGAGGAGGGGCTTTTTTTACGAAAAAAGGTGAACAGACAGCAAGAGATCTTGTAAGAAGACATAGATTGTGGGAGGTTTTTTTTCATGATGTGCTCGGAATGAAAGAGTTTAATGAAATGGCTAATTCTGTTGAACATGAATCAACTGGAAATATTGATGAATCTCTCTGTAGTTTTATTGGACATCCACAGCAGTGTCCTGATGGTAAACCAATACCGCGTGGTGCCTGTTGTGGAAAGCATTTCAGGAGAAGATCGGGCTGGGGATTATTCGAGCAAAGGGGTATTAAACGATTATCTGATGTTGAAAAAGGAACAAAGGTACAGGTTGTATGTGTGCGCGAAAAGTTCTTCCCAAAACTTTCGTCACTTGGAATTATTCCCGGTTCAATCATCTATATAAAAGAAACATTCCCAGGGGTTATTGTTAATGTTGATAATACAGAGATTGCTCTTGATAAAGAGAT
>MWDQ01000054.1 GCA_002070645.1 candidate division TA06 bacterium ADurb.Bin131 | reverse complement strand
GTGCGTATTTCCTGTGCGATTTTTTCATGGATTTTTGAAAAAGGAATAATTTTACCACTGTTGAAAATTGCTGAAACATATGTTTCTTTTTTTACAGAAGAAAGAATCTGTTCGCAGGATTTCTGTAGATTTTTCCATGGTATTTCTGATGTGCCTGCAGACATGCTACAAGTATCATCAAGAATAAAAATAACCCAAGAGTTCCTTTCAGAAAAAAGCGCTCTTTTATTTACTGGCTCTGCGAGTGCAAGGGATAAACATATAATCAGGATTATCCGCAAAAAAAGCACAATAAACTCTTCTATCTTCTGACGTCGGATTGTTTTTTTATGTGTTAATTTAAGGAATCTGATGGTGCTAAAAAAATATGCTGGTGCGCGTTTTCTCGAGAAAAGATGAATGATTACTGGCACGCTGACGCCTATAAGTCCCCATAGAAATACTGGCTGAAGAAATCCCATATCCTCTACTTTGTTTGTGATCGCATCTCAAGAAATTGATATAAAAAATAATCAAAAGGTGTCTGTGTTATTGCTCTTGCATAATTTACACCCATCTCAGAACAACCCTTCTGGTAAAACGAAAGAAACTCCTTGAATATTTTTTGATAAGCAGCCCTTATGGTAGTTGCATCAACAGATATTCTTTCATCGGTTTCCATATCGACAAAATCCCTGAAGCCATCAAATGGGAATTCCATTTCTCCTCTATCAATAACGTGAAATACTATTATCTCGTGATGTTTATACTTAAAATGTGTAAGACCGCGCATAGCAGAATCCTGTTCGTCAAAAAGATCAGATATAAGAATAATCAAACTTCTTCGCCTGATATGATTTGCTATTTTATGCAGGATTTCTCCGATATTTGTATCCTTACCTGGCTTGATATTCTCAAGATTATCCACGAGAAAATGGAAATGTGCTTTTGTTGACGATGGCTTGATGAATTTTTTGACATCTGAATCAAAAACAACAAGTCCTGTTGCATCATTTTGCTTCATCATCAGATAACCAAGGCATCCAGCAAGGCACTGGGCATATCTAAATTTTGTAATAAACTGTGGTTGGGAAGTATAATTCATTGAATTGCTGATATCGAGAATGATATACGCTTTTAGATTTGTTTCTTCTCTAAATTCCCGTACATAAAGTCTATCTGTCCTTCCGTAAAGTTTCCAGTCAAGATATCTTGGGTCGTCTCCCCGCACATATTCACGGTGTTCTGCAAATTCAACACTTGAACCCTTATGAATACTGTGGTGCAGGCCTGATATAAAACCCTCAACAACTGTTTTTGCTATGAAAGAAAGATTACCGAATTTTGTCAGGATAGCCGGATCTATAATCCTTGATGGCTTATTCATAGAAATACCAGAAGATTATTTCAGAAATTTTCATACTGATTCAGGAATTTTTTCAAGTAGTTTATTAACAATCTTGCCTGAATCTATACCATCGGCGTCAGCAGTAAAATTCGTGAATATTCTATGTCTTAGGATACTTTCAGCAATACTTTTAATATCACTAACTGAAACATTAACATCTCCACGAAGTGCGGCTTTAGTTTTTGCCCCGAGGATAAGATATTGTGTTGCTCTGGGTCCTGCACCCCAGTTAACATATTCCTTTATAAATTCAGGACATTTCCCATTGTTTGGTCTTGTGTTTCTTACAAGATTAACAGCGTAATTTATGACAAAATCAGAAACAGGGATACTTCTAATAATATGCTGAAACTGGATGATACCTTCGGCATTAAGCAAGGGTGAAATTTCAGACATAACATCAAACATCTGAAATTCCGCAATCTTTTTTTCGTCTTCAATACAGGGATAATCAAGATAAATGCTCATCATAAACCTATCCAGTTGCGCCTCTGGAAGCGGATATGTTCCCTCAAGTTCTATTGGATTTTGTGTTGCAAGCACAAGAAACGGTTTTTCGAGGGGATATGTTTTATTTCCAACTGTTACCTGATATTCCTGCATTGCTTCGAGGAGTGCTGTTTGTGTTTTTGGTGGTGCCCGGTTTATCTCGTCTGCAAGTACAAGATTGGCAAAAATTGGGCCTGGTATAAATCTCAGATTTCTCTGCCTTGATTCAGGATTTTCTTCAATTACATCTATCCCTGTAATATCTGATGGCATAAGGTCAGGTGTAAACTGGATTCTCTTAAATTTTAAGTCAAGTACTCTTGAAAGTGTTCTTATCATCAGGGTTTTTGCGAGTCCCGGAACACCTACCAGCAGGCAATGCCCACCGGAAAAAAGCCCTATAAGAACCTTTTCTATAATTTCATCCTGCCCTACAATAACACGATGTATCTCTTCTATAATTTTTTCCCGAGTATCTTTGAGTTTTTCAAGCATCTCTATTTCTTTCATTTTATATCTCAGTTTGTCATAAGATAGGTTATGATGTTAACCCCAATTTGCTGTGCATGTTCTGTATAAATTTCCTTTGTATAAGGTCTTGGAATGCCTTCCCATCCACTTCCCATACCATACGGAGAAAAAATTACGACAGGAAGAGATTTCAGCATATATATTTCAAGAGGAGGATCGTTTTCAGACAGATTTTGAAACCTTTCAATCTTGAATGGAACCTTATATATCCTATGATTAAAATCCCATTTCGTAATTTTTGCCTCTGGAATAGTTTTTTTCATCAGGTTCCTGAAACTGTCTGTGAATTCCTGACTTCCACAGCAGGAATCAGCAAACAATGCACCGCCGTTAAGCAAGAATTCCCTAAGTTTTTTTATCTCTATTTCTGAAAGGTTTGGGTTAAAATGTCCGGTGATATAGAGGATTGGCGTATCCTTGAGGGAATCTTTTTTTAGATCAACTGCTATTCTGTCGAGGAAAACAGGAGCGCCTGTTTGTTCTGAGACCTTTTTTAGCAATTTTCCAACAGCAGACGGATGTGGATCCCAATCACCTGAATGCACGATTTGGCCAATATAAAGTTTACCTTCTTTCTTCTTTGTTTTTTCTACATAAAGAGGCGTCATTCCATAAATTTTTCCAAACTCAATCCAACCAAGACAATATGTGAGCATATTCATGCCTATTTTAATAGCATCTTCTGGCTGATATCTTACACCCCAGGGGTGCGTATGCAGTGCCCAGCCACATCCGAGATCATAAGGGGAAAGAATAATGGCTGCCCTACAACCAAGGTTTAATATTCTCAGGTTTGGACTTTCTGTTGAAGGATTATTTTCTCTTAAAACTTTTACATTTGTTATATCCTCGAGGCAGGTTATAATCGGATGATTTCCATAAGCAATATACATATTTCTGTCAGGATATAATCTGTCTATCCATCCAACCATTGCCTTTAAGAATTCAGGACTTCCAGAAGAAGCATTTACCCAGAGAAATCCACCTTTTTCAAGGTACTCCTTAATTTTTTCTATTGTTTCTTCATCTGGAATAAACGGCTCAACACTGGTGATATAAAGGATCGGTATTTCATCAGGATCAAATGAAAACCCTTTCAGGTTGATTTTTATCGCCTGATATGAAACACCGATTCTCTGGGTTGCAAGGCGCAAAAGATTTTCAATATCGTTTTCTGCCCTTGTCCATGATTCATCACTACCGCAGATAACCTTACCAACAAGAACAGGTGGCGCAGGTGGGTTTTTTCGTTCAGATCTTCTCAAGGGTGTTGCTGGCAATGGGAGTGGAGGGAATGCCTCCCCTGCTTTTATTCTCTGAGGATCTTTTGCAGGAGGCGCTTTTCCACATTCCCAGGCAAAACAAATACTGGAAGCCACTGCAAAGGATATAACCAGAACAGCCACTTCTAATTTTTTCATATCATTTTAATGGTTATATCTCTCGTAATTATCCGCTGAAACCCTGTTTATATTTAAGTCCTGAGTGATAAACAAATAATAGAGAGAAAAACCTATTGTTTTATACTCTTCAATCAACCTGGTTACCGGATATTTAACATTACTCAACATATAGTTTACAACTGTATAAAAGTTTTTCAAATTAGATACTATTCTTCTTCTACCATTGAATCAAAAAATTCTACGATGTTTTTATAATTACTTCCTTCCATAAATTTCATTGCGTCTCTTGGGTGTTGATTTAAAAGTCCTGTAATCATGTAAGGGATGTCATAACCCCATCGTAGTTTTTCTCTGAGTGGTTCTATATACTCCTGGATACATTTTAAGATTGGTCGCAAATGAAATTTTGGATTATGAAGAAAACCTATTAAAAGTTCAAGTGGACAATTTCCTGCTCCTCTGCCAAGTCCTGCAAAACTTGCGTCCAGCATATTTGCCCCAAGGATAAGAGCTTCAATGGTATTTGCATAGGCAAGTTGCTGATTATTGTGGGTGTGTATTCCAACCTCTTTTCCTGCGGGTTTTGCATATCTCAGATATTTTATTATCAGGTCCCTTATTTGTTCAGTATACAATGCGCCGAAACTATCAACGAGATAAATTGTATGAACCGGTGTGTTTATAAGTACCTCCAGTGCCTCATCGAGTTCCTTTTCCTTAACAAGAGAGACAGCCATCAGGTTAACTGTTGTTTCATACCCCTTTTCGTGGGCATCTTTAATCATATCAACAGCAATGGGTATCTGGTGAATATAGGTTGCTACTCTTACCATATTAAGAACACTTTTCTCTTTTGGCAGGATATCCTGGTGATAATCAGTTCTTTCTGCGTCAGCCATTACCGAAAGTTTGAGACCTGTTTTATTTTCTCCAACAATTTTTTTGATGTCATCTTCAGTGCAAAACTTCCATGTTCCAAACTTATCAGGTGAGTATATTTTTTTTGATGCCTTGTACCCAACTTCCATGTAATCAATGCCTGCTTCAACATTTGCCCTGTATACTGCTTTTATAATCTGTTCATCAAACCTGTGATCGTTCATCAATCCACCGTCTCTGATTGTACAATCCAGTACCTTGATTTCAGGACGGTATGTAATCCATTTTCCCTGGGGTCTTCCGAGTTCCCACTTGTTTTTTTCTATCATAATTAATCTCCTTTATTGCATTCGGTAGATATTATATTTTACCACTGATTTATTTCAAAATTAATTATTAATACATATATTTGACAAATAATTAATGAACGCAGGAATGGAAAAAATTATGAGAAATGATGATTTTTACAGGTGTCCAAGATGCGGTTCATTATATTTTAAGTGTTTTACCTGTGGACAGATATACTGTGAGTGCGATGGCAATAAGGATATGTGTCCTGAGTGTGATCCTGTAGATACTACTTATGCAGATTTCGAAGATCTGGTAGATTTGTATAATTCAACAGTTTTTGATGATTCAGATGATGAATAAGAGGTTTATAATAATTGGTTTATCTGGGGATGACTTCCAGGAAAAAACCTAAATCTTCTTGATATTGTTAAATCAAATAAGTTAACCATGTTTTTTTCTCGTTCTCTAACAAGATCAATAAGATTGAGCACAGAGAGTTTTTCAATGACTGCATGG
The DNA here is from genome assembly GCA_002070645.1 of candidate division TA06 bacterium ADurb.Bin131. Lineage (GTDB taxonomy): Bacteria > Ratteibacteria > UBA8468 > B48-G9 > DTJG01 > DTJG01. The sequence continues at coordinate 1,034 of MWDQ01000054.1, read as the reverse complement.
AATTATATTCTACAAGGATGTAGGTTAAGATAACCCAGAATTGATAGGAAAAAGATATAAAGTCAATCGTTCTGAACAGGATTAATTTTGACAAAATAAAACTATAAATTAAAATTAAAAAGGCTCAATCAAAATTTCTTCAAACAATATCAAGGGGGAAAAATGAAAATACGCATTGAAAACAAGAAAAGGAAATGGTTAGCAGGGCCTTATTTTATTGACTTTGATGGTGATCTTAACACAAAATGTATCTGCAATGGTAAGGAAATTCCATCTCAGGTTGACCATCAGCAAAAAAAACTTGTGGTAATTCTTCCTGATATAGAACAAGACGGAGATGTAGAACTTGAACTGAAGCAGGGTAATGTGTCAGGGTCAGAAGTGAAATTAACAAACAATACAGATAAAGGCGTGCTCGATATCACGATAGGCGAGGAATATTTTTCTTCTTATCATTATGGCAGTAATGTAGTGCGGCCATTTTTGAATCCATTGACAACAGTAAAAGGAAAATCAGTCCTCAGGCCTTCTGTGCCTGAAGGGAATCCAGAAAAACTCGATCATATTCATCATAGAGGAGTATGGGTAGCACATGGAGATATAAATGGAGTGGATAACTGGAGTGAACAACCCGGACATGGTTGGACTGTACACAAGGAGTTTATTGAGATTGCAGGAGGTCCTGTTTTTGGAAGAATCCATGCGAAAAGTTTCTGGATGGACAATTCAAAAACAAAAAAAATTTGTGAGGAACAAAGGATTATAACCATATACAATATGCCCGCATCATCAAGGATTATTGATCACACAACTATACTAAAAGCAACAGAGGGAGAACTTATTTTCAGGGATACAAAGGAATCAGGTCTTTTAAGTGTGCGGGTTATGCCTTCTATGCAGGCAGATAAGCAGGGCAGTTTTGAAAATTCCTATGGTGGTATTAACGAAGATGAATGCTGGGGAAAAAGAGCAAACTGGTGTGATTACTATGGGCCTGTGGATGATGTTGTTGTTGGAATTTCTGTTTTTGACCA
>MWDQ01000053.1 GCA_002070645.1 candidate division TA06 bacterium ADurb.Bin131 | reverse complement strand
AAAAAAACAAAAGGATAGGATTGAGATAAGCACAAATAGTGAAAGCAATTTCCCTGTAAGAGTTTATCTTGAAAACAGGAAAATAATAAAAATGAAAAGCAATGAGAAGATGATGTTATAATCTTGTTAAAATGAACACAGACAGATTGACTGAATTTATAGATTTTACTGTTTTCAGATGATCGCTGTAAAATTATTTGCAGTGTTTATCATTGCAAGAAGGTTTTCTTCTGTTTGTGGGCTTAATGGAATTGAAGAAGGAACATCTGAAGGAATAAGGACAAATTTTGTACTTCTTCCATTTTGGACAATCGAATCTCTACAGAGTTCCGCAATTTCATAGGAAGATCTAAATTCAATATCTTCTATAGCAGGACCTCCCATCAGTGTAATATTGGGGCCGGTTATTTTTCTTATCTTTGCTATTGTCATAGGAACTTCAATAGTAGTAATCACTGGCTCAAGAATATCTATACCTAATCTTAAAACATACGGTAAAAGATCCTCTCTTATATCATGCCAATGGTAGCAGACATAATTAAGATTGCCAGATCTTAAAATATTTATAAGTTTTGCATCTGGTTTTATTACATAGTTAATAAAAACATCTTTGTAGTTACGAAAGTACTCAATCGGAAGGATTGGTGGAGTAAGATATTCTGCTCCCCTTATCCTTATGATTACATTGTGAACAAGGGTTGATATGTCTCTATAAATATTTTCGAGCCGTTCCACAAAGATTTCAAAAAGTTGTTTGACAAGTTTTTCATAATCAAGCAAAAACTTCGGAAGGTCCCCTGGAGCAAAAAGAAAACCTGTAACCCCTGTTGGATCAGGCAATGATATTAAAGGCATTGATTTATCTCCATAGGAGGATTCTTTCTCAAAAAAATTTCTCAAATCAATCTTACATGGTGTATATGGCAGGGAAAGAAATTTTTCAATATCATGAGAGGTTGTTATCCATGGTTTTAAAACCCATTGTTGATTACTCAGTTTTGTTGTTCTTGCGGTACGGGTGAGAAGTCCTTTTTCTGTTTCAACAGTAAGGGTTATAACCTCGGAAATTCTTGAGTCCTGTTTTCTTTCCTCCTTTACCTCAATTGTGGAAGGGTCAGAAAAGAAAAACCCGGTATTTGGTCTGAAGAAATAAAAATTATGGCAGGAACTTCGCATTTTTTCGAGAAGATGGCTGAAACTTGCATGCCCAGCCCAAAAACTTTTTTCATCATAGGGATCTATCTTATAAAGAGATACAGGAATCTTACCTATTTGCTGGCCTCTTAATAAAGCAAGAATTTCCTGCCTTGTGTTCATTATCCTCCAAGTATTCTATCCATGCTTATTGAAGCATGGTGAATAACTGTTTCAGGATAATATCTATAAGCCCAGTATTCTGCTGTTGCATATCCTTCAAAACCAATTTCTTTCAATGCCTTTGTTACCTCTGGCCAGTTTACGTCTCCTTCAAGAAGCATACAAAATCCATTAAGGTTTCCAATCTGGGTCTTAAAATCCTTGAAGTGTATTTTTTTAATATGTTTTCCGAGGATTCTAATCCACATTTCAGGATACCCATAGGGCATTACATTTCCTGTATCAAAATAAACTCCAATATATTCAGAACTGAAAGATTCAACAAATCTTTTCATCTCAATCGGACTGACAAGAAACTTATTCCATACTGGTTCAAGACAAAGACAAACATTATTCTTCTGAGCGTATGGAATAACATTTTTAAGGGATTGAAACGTGCGTTCCCATACTATATCATATGAAACAATCTCTTTTTGCCCTGCCCAGTCAGCCTGAACAACACCAGGAATAACAAGAATTCCATCTGTTCCAAGAATCTTAGCGCATTCAATCTGTTTTTTAAGTACACTCTCGGCTTTTTTCCTTACCTCAGAATCTGGAGAACTCAGAGTATATTTCCACAAAAGGCCTGAGCTAATGCTTGCAATCTTTAATCCTGTTTTTTCAACATGATTTCTAAAATTTTCAATGTCTCTTTCAGTACTTTCAAGGGAAAGATACCCTGTTTCATCAAGGTTTGGCTCAACTGCATCAAAGCCAGCATCCTTTATAATGGAAATAATATCGTAAATATCTCTTCCTTCTGGTGAAACCCACAGGTTGATACTTTTCTTGATCATAAGTCCTCCGTGTTAAAAATAATTTACAACCTCTTTCCCTATTTGTCAATTAATCACCAAGTAATCATCCAAGACAGGCAGTATGCTTTCTTAAAAGTTCCTGAAATTGAGAAATAAGTATTTGTTCTGCTTCTGGCGCAAGTTTACATGATATTGGACTTGTCTCATAACTTGTTTCCATTCCAATTGATTCAAAAACACTTACATCAGGAAATTCTTCCTTGATCTTTTTGTTTTCTTCTGCAGCGAGAAATGCCTTTTCATCAGGGATATAACCAAGATGACCATTGCAATTTTCAATTACCCACTTATGCTTAAAATCCATAAGATTTTTAATTTTTAATCCTATACTTGAAAAGATTTCCCCTGAGGTAAAAAAAGCCGCCATATCTCTATCAATGGTCAACAAAGCAACATTATTATCGAGAAAATCTGTCTTGATTTCTGCCTGTTTCAGCAATGATCTACCAACAATTGCCCTCAGGTTATTTGAAGGATACTTCTTGACGAATTCTTTTGCCTGCTCTATCTGTTCTTGCGTAATCTTTCTTTTCGGCATCTTAAATTTATCTTCAGAAAAAAGAATATGTTTTGCTGGAGAGCATTCTATATTTTCCTGCATGCTTTTAATATTCTCGAAAAGTGTACCTACAATCCTTTCGACAATCTCAGGACTCCTCGTGTTTTTGTCATAAGGATTGATGTGATTAATATCGCCAGCAGCCCCATTAAAAAAGATTGCATTGCACCCTAAATATTTTGTAATCCGGCTGACAAGAATTCCAGGCCAATCAGATGATATTAATTCACCACCAACTGTATCAGGATGAAGAGGGAAATTTATAACTATACAAAACAACCTGCCATTTTTGTCTTGAACCTTCATAAGATTAAGGGTATCATCAAAAGATCCAGAGGGTTCGAGTATTTGCGATCTATCAACTGGATTTGTGATGACCATACCATTTTTCATTTTATATCGTCTGATAAAAGATATCCCTGGTACATTTGTACTACCAAACCCGAAAGAAACATCCCTTCGGGCTTTATAAGATTGTTCAACTGCATTAAAAAACAATGAAGGTAACTTTTTTATATATTCTGGATCAACTGAAAAACCTTCTGTGTATATGATTGTATCGTTGTAGTCAGTCAGCGGTCCGGTATGTGTGTGGGTTGCATGAACCACTAAACCAAAATTTTTTATACAGAGTTTTTCTGAAATCATATTTTTTAGTTTTTCATAAAGAGCCTGTTCTACCCAGCAAAAATCTGCAGAAACAGCAAAAAAAATCCTTTCTCCATCATCAAAGCATATACATCTTGCATAAAGATCATCCTTTATACCCTTTGAAATTCTATTCTCAAAATAACCAACAAGACTGCTTCCAACTGGTGGATTAACAATAGAACTTCCAAAACCAATCTTAACCATTTGTCATCTCCTTGATTCTTGAAAAAAATTCCTTTTCAATCTGTTTAAGTGGATAAGTGCCTATTATATTACCCTTTACAAAAAGTGCAAATCTATCTTTCCCACCAGCAATACCAATATCTGCTTGTTTTGCTTCGCCTGGTCCATTTACGCTACAACCCATAATAGCAATCTTCAGGTTTTTCATATCAGGATTTTTTTTTGAGAACGCAATGATTTTCTTTTTAAATCTCGAAACAATTCTGTCAAGAGGCACCTGACATCTTCCACACACAGGACATGATATAATCTCGGGCTGGAATCTTCTCAAACCAAGCGCCTGAAGAATTGCACAGGCACATTCAACCTCAATCTCAGGGCTATCAGTAAGAGAAACCCTTATTGTATTCCCGATACCTTCATAAAGAAGAATACCAATTCCGATGGCATTTTTAGCAAAGCCATAATATCCAGAACCTGCCTCAGTAATACCTAAATGCAATGGATAATCACATCTTTCAGAAACAGCACGATATGCAGAAATAGTATCATCTACATAAGGTGTCTTTAGTGAAATAACTATGTCAAAAAAACCCATATCCTCGCATAGTTTTATTGAGTCAAGAGCAGAGTCAATAATACTAGCAACAAGACCGGTTCTCTTAATTTTTATCGAGCCAGAATTTAATCCAAGCCGAACAGGAATCTTTTTTTCTATTGCCTTTTTTATGATTTTTTTCATTCCAGATTCAGGTATATTTGAAGGATTTACCCTTATTTTATCAACACCTGCCTCTATCGATTCAATTCCAAGTGTATAGTTATAGTGGATATCAGCAACAAGGGGAATAGATACTCTTTTTTTGATTTTTTTTAAAGAGAAAACATCATCTTTATTCAATACAGCAAGCCGCACAATCTCCCCACCTGCGCATTGAATTTTTTTTATCTGTTTTATAACCTCTTCTGTATGTGAGGTCTGAACTTTTATCATTGTCTGAACAGAAACAGGAGCATCTCCACCAATAAGAATATTACCAACCTTAACACAATGAGTTTTTCTCATCTGGCCATTTTTTCTGTTATTATCCTGATTATATCGTTGTATGTTACGAGAACAACCAGTATTAAAAGAAATGCAATCCCAGTAAGTTGTCCTATCTCGAGTAATTTTTTACTCGGCTTGCGCTTTATTATGCGCTCGCCAAGAAGCCCAACAAGGTGCCCACCATCGAGAACAAAAAATGGAAACAGATTAACAATTCCAAGGTTTACATTTATAAAGGCAATAAAGTATAGAAAACTCGCTATACCTGCTTTTATAATATCTATTGTCATTTTGCTTATACCAACAGGTCCAGAAAGTTCCTGAAATGAAACCTGACCTGTGAACAAAAGATTAAAACTCACAATGATTACCTTAAACATCCTTACATACTCTTTTCCTGCCTCAACTATTGCATTGAAAAAGTCATAGCGAACAAGCACCTCTTTTGGCACGATCCCAACAACATATCTTTTTTTACCTTTAAACATTGACTTATCTTTTTCCATAAGTTTTGGCAAAACTTCAATCTTAAGGATTTGAGAATCCCTCTGAACCTCCATAATAATTGGTTTTCCAGATGAAATATTTGCCTCTTCTGTAATGTTTTTTACAACATCAAACCATTCCTCGCACTTTATACCATTAACGGATATAACCCTATCCCCTGCTTTTATACCTGATACTTCAGCAGGAAAACCTTTCTGTATATCGCCTATTACTGTTCCATCATATCTCGAAATACCCAGCATAAGTGCTGGCACCAAAAACACATAAGCAATAACAATGTTGTGGATCGCGCCAGAAGCAACAATCAATGCCCTTTTCCCTGGAGAAAGAGCCGCGTATTCATCAGGAGATTTACTTTCTATCATATCCTCGCCGGCCATTTTTACATACCCGCCAAACGGTATAAGAGCAAAAATATACTCTGTATCATTTTTTTTACGTGAAAAAATTGTTGGACCAAAACCGAACGAAAATTTTTCTACCCTTACTCCAAGTTTTCTTGCAACCCAGAAGTGGCCAAATTCATGAATAAGTATAACAACCCCAAATACAATCAAAATTCCCAAAATAAACATCTTTACCTCCAAAAAACGGTTATAATTTAAGCATATACTTAACCTCGTTTATGCTTAAGGATAAATATAAAATTATGCTTTCCTGTTTATTTCTTTAACCCTAATCTTTATTTGACTTAATATCTACATCCTATTTTCTTATCTACATAAACCTGCTTCTATCCTGATCTTTTCCCTTATCTGAAAATCCAGGGACAGAATATCATCAGGAGTATCAACACTAACTCTTTTATGTTTTGCAAGCATCTTTTCTATTAGAATAGGTATTTTATCAAAACTTATGAGACCTTCAAGAAATATTTTAACAGATTCTTCATCCGCAGCATTCAACACTGTAAGATAAGAACCCGCTTTTTTTAGTGCTTCTTTTGCAAGATCAAAACATGGAAACATACCTGCCCTGACATCATAAAATGAAAGATTCCTCATCTTTGAAACATCAAGTCCAGGCAGCCCACAGTCAACCCTTAAAGGAAAATTCAGACAATAATTAATTGAATACCTCATATCAGGAATTGAACAAACAGCTTTCACAAAACCATCGCAGAATTTTACAAATCCATGAACAATCGCCTGTGGATGCAACACAACCTTAATACTTTCTTTTTTGACACCAAAGAGATAAAACGCCTCAATAATCTCTAAACCTTTATTCATCATTGTTGCTGAATCAACACTTATCCTTTTCCCCATCTTCCACACAGGATGTTTTAGCACCTGTTCAGGACTCACCTTTTTAATATCTCCTTTATAATTCAAAAATGGACCACCTGATGCAGTAAGTATAATACTTGAAACACCTGAATTTTCCCTGTTAAGAATCTGAAATATGGCATTATGTTCGCTATCTACTGGTAAGATTTTTCCTTTTTTATCAGTCAGCAGGTGTCCTGCGCAAACAATAATCTCTTTTGTGGCAAGAGCCACTATCTTACCTGCTTCGAGCGCCTTTAGGGTGCATTTTAATCCAGCAAGCCCTGAAATTGCCATAACAACAATATCTACTTCAGGAAGTGTTGCCAGAAATTCAAGGCCATCTTCGCCATACAAATATTTTGCTTTTTTTGTCTTAACCCTGCTTTTTTCTGAATTTTTTTCGGTGAAAACCGCAAACTTTGGTCTATATTTTTTAATCTGTCTTATAAGAAGGCCTTCCTGTTTACAGGCAGAAATACCGTACACTGAAAACTTTCCAGGATTCCTATCAATCACATCAAGTGTTGCCCTTCCTATTGAACCTGTTGAACCAAAAACTACAACGTTCTTCATAATCCGCCAAATCTCCTTTTTCTTCTCGAAAAATTATCAATCGCTTTTTTCAAATCATCTTCAGAAAAATCAGGCCAGAAAACAGGCGTAAAATAAAATTCCGCATATACTGATTGCCATATAAGAAAATTACTCAAACGTTGCTCTCCTGCTGTTCTTATCATAAGATCAACATCAGGTAAATCAGGAAGATATAAGAATTTCCCAAAAACCACATCATCAAGTTCTTCAACAGGAAACTTCATCTTTAACAGGACCTTTATAGCATCTATTATTTCCTGCCTTCCACCATAATTAATGGCAAGTGTCAGATTTAATCCTGTGTTTTTAGAGGTAAGACCTTCTGTATCACTGATACTTTTTTGAAGTTTCTCAGGTAATTGCGTAATTCTTCCAATAAATCTAACCCTTATATTTTCTGCATGCAGCGCTTTCATTTCAGCAATAAGTGTTGTTTCTATAAGAGAAAAAAGAAAGTTAACTTCCTGTTCTGGCCTTTTCCAATTCTCAGTAGAAAAGGAATAAAGAGTAAGGTACTTCACATCATTTTGAGAAGATGCTTTTACAACCCTTCGAATAGCAGATACACCTTCTCTATGTCCTGCTATTCTCGGAAGTCCTCTTTCCTGTGCCCACCTACCATTTCCATCCATTATTATTGCAATATGATTAAGAGTCATTATAGTGAAAACTCTTCTCCAAAATAAACCTGGCGACTTTTACTATCGCTTGATATCTGTTGAGGGGTTCCTTCAATAAGAATTGATCCATCATAAATCAGGTATGCCCTGTCAGTTATACTCAATGCATCTCTAACATTATGATCAGTAATCAATATACCAACCCCATTTTTTTTTAGCTGCAAAATCATTGATTTAATCTCGGATACTGTTTTTGGATCTATGCCCGAAAAGGGTTCATCAAGTAAAAGAAACCCAGGACTATTAATAAGATTTCTTGCTATCTCAAGCCGTCTCTTCTCCCCTCCAGAAAGTGAACCAGCATTATTATCAGCAAGATGTTCAATTCCCATATCCATTAAAAGTTTTTTTGCGGCCTCAATCTGTTTATCAGGTTCTTTTATAAAATTTTCTTGGATTATCAAAAGATTTTCAATAACCGAGAGTTTATTAAAAATGGCTGGCTCCTGAAAAAGATAACCCATTCCAAGCCGGGCCCTTTGATATACAGGAAGCCAGGTTATTTCAGTTCCATTGAGATATATAGAGCCATAGTCAGGCATAATAAATCCCATTGTTATGTTAAATGTTGTTGTTTTGCCTGCACCATTTGGTCCTAAAAGCCCAACAACCTCTCCTCTCTTAAGATTTAAGGATACACCCTTAAGAATCTGTCTTCTCCCAAATCTTTTTCCAATATTTTTAATCTCAAGCATCTGAGAAAAGCCCCGGAGAATTCTGGTTGTGGATTTTTAGATGACGATAGGCAGACTCATTAGCCACCCTGCCCTGCGGGGTTCTGCTGATAAAACCTTCTTTCACAAGATATGATTCATAAACTTCTTCAATTGTATCCGGTTCTTCACCAACCGCTATCGCGAGACTTTTTATGCCAACAGGTCCTCCACCAAATTTCTCAATAATTGTTTCAAGAATTCTTTTATCCATATCATCAAGCCCTTTCTCATCGACAGACATCTGATTAAGTGCATAGGCAGCAATCTCGACATCAATACACCCTTTACCTTTTACAAGTGCATAGTCCCTTACCCTGCGAAGCAATCTGTTTGCAACCCTCGGCGTTGCTCGTGATCTTTTTGCAATTTCCTGTGCTCCTATCTCATCTATCTTAAAGTTTAGAATCTTGCATGAACGAAGGATTATTTTCGTAAGTTCTTCAACTGAATAATAATCAAGACGGTGAATAATCCCAAACCTGTTTCTCAATGGTGATGTAAGAAGCCCTATTCTTGTTGTTGCACCTATAAGAGTAAATGGTTTTAATGGAATTTTTACTGACTTTGCTTTTGGCCCTTCGCCAAGCATTATATCGATTGTAAAGTCCTCCATTGCACTGTAAAGATACTCCTCAACCAACCTCGGCAGTCGATGGATTTCATCTATAAAAAAAATATCTCCCTCATCGAGATTTGTAAGGATGCCTGCGAGATCTCCTGCCTTTTCGAGTATAGGACCTGAACTTGCGCGAATATTAACGCCAAGATTATTGGCAACAATATATGCAAGGGTTGTTTTACCAAGTCCTGGCGGGCCATAAAGAAGAACATGATCTAAAACATCCTTTCTCATTATGGCTGACTGTATGAATATCAAAAGATTTTCTTTTACCTTTTCCTGCCCGATAAACTCATCAAATTTTAGCGGTCTGAGAGAACTTTCATACCTTAAATCTTCTGTTGTTATATCAGGGGAGGTAATTCTTTCCTTCATTTTATACTCTCTTCAAAATTTCTTTAAGAAAAAGTTCAAGGGTTTCAGGTTTTTTTTGCATTTCTTTTGCTGTTCTTCGTACAATCTGCTGAGCATCATTTCTTTTATATCCGAGAACTGTGAGTGCCTCTATTGCTTCAGGTATAAAATCTCCTTTAATTTCCTCCCTTTGAATCAGCCCCATGTCCTCGACACGGTCTTTTAGTTCTACAATAAGCCGTTCTGCTGTTTTTTTTCCTATACCTGGTGTTTTTATTAAAAATTCTACATCCTGAGAAATTACAGCATTCAGTATCTCGTCTGGAGTAAGCCGCGATAGTATTCTCAAAGCAAGTTTAGGTCCAACGCCTGGAAGTAAAATCATCTCTTGAAATATCCTGTGTTCTCTTTCTGTTGCAAACCCATAAAGTTCAAGAGTTTCATCTCTTATCATAAGCAAGGTAAAAATCCTAACATTTGAACCCTCGTCGGGAAGTGTCCCTGATGTAGAAAGTGACACATGAACCATATAACCAAGTCCACCAACATCAACAATAATCTCCATTGGCATCTTGCGAATAAGTTTTCCTTCAATTGAATATATCATAGCCCACGCACCATATTCTCAAATTTATTTATTGATATAAAACTTATCGCAGCGGCAAGCGCATCTATTGCATGTTCCCCGGGATCTGTGTCTATGTCGAGAATCTTTTGAACCATATAGCAAACCTGCCTTTTAATTGCCTGACCTTCACCTGTAATAGTTTTTTTTATTTCACCAGGTGTTATAAAATAAGGTCTAACACCTCTTTCGATTCCTGCATAAATCATAACTCCTGAAACAACACCTATTGTAAGTGCAATCTGTGTATTTTTAGCGACATAAATCTTTTCTATTGCAATAAAATTGGGTTTTGTCTCTTCCACAACAGAAGCAAATGTCTTGCCGATGAATACAAGTTTGTCTTCAAAGGAAGCATTCTTCGGAACCAAAAATTGACCATATTTTATGGCATACAGGGTGTTTGAATCTTCACGTACAAGTCCATACCCGAAATTATTAAGTCCAGGGTCAACTCCGAGGACCGTAATACCTATTTGTTTCTTCACTTTGACATTGCCTCAATCACATCATCGGGAATATCAAAATTCGAATGAACATTCTGAACATCTTCATGTTCTTCAAGTTCATCAAGCAATTTCAAAAGTTGTTCAGCATCCTTACCCTCAACCCTTACTGTATTTTTTGGAATAAGATTAACAGAAGCACTTTCGATTGCAATATTGTTCTGCTCGAGGATCTTTTTAATTGTCTCAACCTTATCCGGTGGACAAACAATTTCAAAAACATCATTATCAAGTTGTAAATCGTCTGCTCCTGCATCAAGAACAAGAGAAAAAAGTTGTTCCTCATTAACGTTTTCTTTTTTTACATCTATAACGCCTTTTCTCTCAAACATCCAGGAAACACACCCGCTCTCACCAAGATTCCCATTGTGACGGGAAAATATTGAACGGATCTCTGCGGCAGTTCTTCGTTTATTATCGGTAAGAGTTTCAACAAGAACCGCAATGCCACCTGGTCCATAACCCTCATAACCAACACTTTCAAGAGAAACAGTACCATCTTCGCCTGTGCCTTTTTTTATTGCCCTCTGAATATTATCATTTGGCATATTTATTCCCCGGGCCCGTTCAATAGCAATACGAAGATGTGGATTATTTTCAGGATTCCCTCCACCCATCTTGGCGGCCATCATAATCTCGCGAATAATTTTTGTAAACATTTTCCCTCTTTTTGCATCAGTTGCCATCTTCTTGTGCTTAATACTTGCCCATTTATTATGTCCTGACATACTACCTCCTTTTTATGTTTCTTCTGTTTCTTCTTTAAGTTTTTTCCAGAACTCCTGAGCGTTCAATTGTTCCAGATATTTTCTAAATTCCTCTGCCTCCTTTTGATTAATAGGTCTATCTGAAGGACCTGCATTTAATGATTCTTTGCCAGCATAGTACTTAATTATATCAGGATTTTCAATCAGGTCCTCTGATGCAAATATTGGGGCAGAAGCCTTTAATGCAAGTGCTATACCATCACTCGGTCTACAATCAATCTTTATCTGCTGTGAACCTGCTTCAATAATAAGGTTTGCGTAGTAAGTATTCTCTTTAAGTGAATGTATCTCAATCCTGATTATTTTCCCACCTAAATGGTCAATTACTAATTTAAGAAGGTCATGTGTTAAAGGTCTTGGAAATTCTTCTTTTTCAAGTGTTAAAAGAATTGCCTGGGCTTCAAATAATCCTATAACAATTGGAAGAATCCCCCCACCTTTTGTATCTCTTAGAATAACTATCGGTGTACTTGTGGTAATATTCAGAACAATATTTTCAACCTCTACCTTTACCATATTATCCTTTTTCCACTTCTTTTGTTGATTTTTTTGCCTGAATTATCTTTTCTGCAATGTGCGATGGAACCTCTTCATAGTGAGAAAAAACCATTGAAAATGTTCCTCTTCCACTCGTTAACGACCTTAATTCTGTAGCATAGTTTGACATTTCTGCAAGTGGAACAAGCGCCTTTACAATCTGATTACCTCCATACGCTGTCATTTCAAGAACCCTTCCCCTTTTTGCATTGATTGTTCCCATAACATCCCCAACAAATTCTTGAGGAACAGACACTTCTACATTCATTATTGGTTCGAGAAGCACTGGTTTTGCTTCCTGCACTGCCTTTTGAAGTGCAAGGATTCCAGCAAGTTGAAATGCAATATCGGATGAATCAACCACATGGTATGAACCATCATACACTGTAACCTTTACATCAACAATCGGATAACCAGCAAGAACACCTTTTGACATTGCTTCCTTCACTCCTTTTTCAACAGAAGGCACATACTGTCTTGGAATTGCTCCACCGAAGATTTCATCCACAAATTCAAAACCAGAACCACGTGGAAGCGGCTCTACCCGTAAAAAACAATGCCCATACTGTCCGCGACCACCTGTCTGCTTTTTATGTTTACCCTCTGCACTCGAAGATGTTGTAATGGTTTCTTTATACGCAATCTTTGGAGTTCCCCTTAACACCTCAACACCAAATTTATCCTTAAACTTATTTATTGCAACATCAAGGTGGACATCGCCCATTCCAGATATAATCGTTTCACTGGTTTCTGCATCTCTAAAAACCTTTATTGTTGGATCCTCATCCATAATCTTCGAGATTGCTGTACCAAGTTTATCTTCTGTTCCCTTTATCTTTGGAGTTAAAGAAAATGAAACCGCTGCCTCTGGTATTGGAAGAACAGGGTATATAACCGGGAAACCCGGATCAGAAAATGAGTCAAATGTCTTGAAACCAGAAAGTTTTGCAACAGCAACAATCTCTCCAGAAAATGCCTCTGCAATAAGTTCCTGTTTTTTCCCTTTGAGTTTAAACAATTGACCAACCCTTTCCTTTGAGTTCTGACTGGAATTATAAAAACTTGAGTTTGATACAAGAACACCTGAACGTACCCGGAGGTAAGAAATCCTTCCCATAAAAGGGTCATTGTATGTCTTAAAAACAATGCCTGATAATTTTGAGGAATCAGACCTTGAAACTTCAATCTCTTCATTATTTTGATTTTTTGCCTTAAGAGGCGGCATTTCAGACGAAGCAGGCAAATAATGAACAATAAAATCCAGTAATTCTTTAATACCCACCTGATTTATTCCAGAACCGCAAAAAGCAGGAATTATCGTTCCATTTATCATTCCTTTAGAAAGAGAAGAAACAATTTCTTCCTGAGTAAGTTCCTCACCGCCCAGATATTTTTCCATAAGATTATCATCTATCTCTGCAATTGTATCAAAAAGATTTTGAATAAAATTCTGCAATTCTGGTTTCTTTTGATTTTCTGGATCAAGAAGATTAGCAATACCCTGAAGTTTATTTCCAGAAAACACAGGAACAGTTATATACACAACCTTTTTCCCAAGCCATTCTGTTGTTTGTTTCATCACAGATGAAAAATCAATCTGTTCCAAATCAAGTTTATTGATAAAAATGATAGCAGGCAATCCCTTTGCCTTTAAAAACTGCCACGCCTTCTCAGTGCCAACCTCTACACCATTATCAGATGCAATATTCAAAATTCCAATATCAACTGCTTCAACTGCTGAAATCTGTTCCCCTACAAAATCCATATATCCAGGGCAATCAACAATATAACAGGTTGCTTTTTCCCATTGGAAATATGCCACAGCAAGATTTGTGCTCATAAGCCGACGTTTTTCTTCGTCTTCATAATCCATGGTTGTGTTACCCTGATTAATATCACCCATCCTATCAATCGCACCTGCCTTGAAAAGCATTGCCTCGGCAAGTATTGTCTTACCAGAACGACTATGCCCGAAAAGACCAAAGTTATAAATAGCCCCCATACTCCATCCTCCATCAGTTGGAAATTGATTTTTTGTATAGTAATTATACCATAAAAACAACAATGATAACAGTCCAGAATCCAGGTTAACTAAAAACATTACTTCCTCTGTAAACAAAGAGATAAAAGCATTTATGTCAGGAAAAAATTATAAAAATAATTTATTCATCAAAAAAAGGACTGTCAAAGAAACTTTATGACACAATCGAAAAAAGAGGTTTTACTACCCTGATCGAGAATTATACGAGCAAAAAATATTTGACATACATTTTATTAATGTTAAAATTGAAAAAAAGGATAAAAATGTTAACTGATAATAAACAATTTTATTCAACAGGTGAGGTTGCAAAGATATTTTGCTGTTCGAGGGTTGCTGTTTTTCAGTGGATACAAACAGGGAAGATTAATGCGATAAAAACATTAGGAGGACATTATAGGATTCCTAAAAAGGATATCGAAAAAATTATAAAGAAGTCGAATTCTTCCCTTAAAAATAGGAAACCAAAAGAGAAAAAAACCAGAATCCTTGTTGTTGACGATGAAGAACAGATTGTAAAAACCCTGACCCTTTTTCTTGAAAAGATAAATCCTGACTTTGAAGTTTATGGAACAACAAATAGTTTTGACGCAGGCCGCCTTGTTATTACATTCAAACCAGACATCGCAATCATAGATATTATTATGCCTGGTATGGATGGATTTGAGGTATGTGAAAAAATAAAGTCAGACCCATTAACAAAAAACATAAAGATAATTGCAATCACTGGCTATGGAACAAAAGAAACCATCGAAAAAATCAAAAGAAAAGGCGCAAGTGTATGTATACTCAAACCATTTGACTATTACGAGGTGGCAGAAGAAGTAAGAAAACTCGTTCATGCCAAAAATGAGTAAATGAGATAAAGGTATCTATGCCAGAAGCAGATAAACAGAACAAAATAAAACTACAGAAAGAGATTGAGATTCTCAAGCAACAACTTGAGCAAGCACAAACAGGAATTGAGAATATAAAAAAAACCCCTCAATCAGCATTCTTTCAAGCCGCACAGCAATGGCGAACAATATTTGATTCAATACCAGATGCAATATGTCTCGTTGATTCCAATTGTAGAGTACTACGATGTAATATAGCAATGGCAGATTTTATTGGAAAACCATTCCACCAGATTATAGGAAGGTATTGTAATGAAATAAATAATGACGAGACAATAAACAATGTGATAAAAAAACTTTTCCAGCAACTTCAACAAACAATAACAAAACAAACAGAGATAATTAAAAAAGGACAGATATACTATGAAATTACTGTTAGTCCAATTATTATTGCAAAAGAAGATACAACGCCAGGTGGAATCATCATAATAAGAGATGTTACACTACTTAAAAAAATAGAAGAGGACCTCAAAGAAAGCCATACACACCTAAGGCGAACACTCCACGAAACAGTCAGTGCTCTCGCAACCACTGTTGAAAAAAGAGACCCATTCACAGCCGGACACGAAAAAAGGGTTGCAATACTCGCGCAATCAATTGCATTCGCCCTTGGCATGCAACAAGAAGATACAGAAGGAATCCTCCTTGCAGGAATGCTTCACGACATTGGAAAAATTGTAGTTCCATCAGAAATCTTGAATAAACCAGGGGAATTAAATAGTTATGAATATAGTTTAGTTAAATCACATCCTTTGATTGGATACGAGATACTCAAAAAAGTAGAATTTCCATGGCCTGTGGCTGAAGCAGTGCTCCAACATCATGAACGACTTGATGGCTCAGGATATCCTTACGGTATTTCCGGACAGAAGATTATACCGGAAACGAAAATTCTTTCTGTTGCTGATGTCTTTGAGGCAATGGTATCTCACAGACCTTATAGACCTGCAAAATCAATTCCAGAAACAATTGTTGAGATACAAAAATATAAAGGCACGCTTTTTGATGAAGATGTTGTTAATGCCTGTGTTGATCTCTTCATAAATAAAAATTTTATATTTGAGTAATGGTCGTGGATTTTTTGCCTGAATTAAATCCTCGCATTATAATTTAACCATGGCAGATAAACAAACAATATTTATTGTGGAGGACGAACAAAATATCTTAAAACTCGTCTCTCTGCATCTAAAAAAAGCAAATTTCGATATTAAGGAATTCTCAAAAGCAGAAGATTTTTTGAATTCTATGAGGGAACAATTGCCGTCTGCTGTGATACTTGACCTGATGCTGCCTGATGCAGATGGTCTTGAAATATGCAAATACCTTAAGAATAGTTCAGAATATAGAGACATACCCGTAATTATTCTTACTGCAAAATCAGAAGAAACAGACAGAATTGTGGGGCTTGAACTCGGCGCAGATGATTATATTTCAAAGCCGTTTTCTCCGCGGGAACTTGTTGCCAGGGTAAAAACCGTATTACGACGATATCAATATCCTGCTAAAAACAATGACACTGAAACAATAGGAAAAATTATGACCATTAACACCAATAGACACGAGGTTATTGTTAAAGGAGAAACAATAAATCTTACAACAACAGAATTCAATATTCTAAAAATTTTATTGAGCAAAAAAGGATGGGTCTTCACGCGAGAGAATCTTCTAACGCAGTTATGGCAGGGAGAAAAAGCAGTGATTGATAGAACAATCGATGTGCATGTAAAAAATTTAAGAAAAAAACTCGGTGAAGCAGGCAAGTTTATTGTTAATGTACGTGGTATAGGATATAAAATAGAAGAATGAAAAGAACATTTTCCGGCAGAATATTTCTGGTATGTTTTTCAATCGTTTTTGTTCTGGAAATATCAAATATTTTGATTGTAAATTACATATTAAAAAGCCAGTCCACAAAAATGCTTTCTCAATCCATGAGAAATATTGCACTCACGGTAGAACCATCTTTGAAAAAATCTATAACTCAAAAAAATCTGCAGGAAATAGAAAAAATATTTAAAGAAATCACAAACAAGACAGATGTCAGGATAACATTGATAGATGAAAAAGGTAGTATAATTGCTGACTCTCAGACTCAGACCAAAACCATGGAGAATCACTCAGATAGACCTGAATTTAGAAAAGCAATGGAAAGAGGTGAAGGAGATTCTATCAGATGGAGCCCAACCCTGGACAGGTACTTCTATTACTATGCATTGAAAATTGATAAACCATCTATGGTGCTACGGGTGAGCGTTTCAACAGATAGAATCAAAGAAATTAATAGTATTTTATTTAGACAATTCTTTCTAATTACACTGGGGCTATTTCTTCTTGGGATTATTGCTTCTATAGTCGCAGCACGAATTTTGACATACCCAGTAAAAGAAATTCTCAAACTTTCTGAAGAAGCATCAGCAGGCCTCTCAGAAAACAAAGGAGTTGTTAAAGAAACTGACGAGATTGGGAAAATTATTGAAAATATAAATAACCTTGGACTGGTAATTCGTCGTATGGTTAAAGAGAAAGAACTAAGAGAAATTGAAATTGAGAGGTTCCTGAACTTGATTGATGTGCCATTTACAATAATAACGCAGCAAGGCAATATTGTTTTTGCGAGCAAAAAATTTGAAGAAATATCTCGTATGGAAAAAAAACACAACCTTTGGTGGGAAAAAATAAGGGTATTTGAAATCAACGAAATTATCAATAAAACTTTTGAAAATAAGGACGGCGTCCAGGAAGAAATAATAATTGAAGATTCCTATTTTTTATGCAAAACATCATTTTTACAGGATGGGGTAATTCTGGTGATGTTTGACATGAGCGGTATCAGAAAGATGGAAAAAGCAAGAAAAGATTTTGTAATAGCAACATCACATGAATTGAAAACTCCACTTACTGCAATCAAAGGATATACTGAAACACTGCAGGATGAAATCAAAGATCCCCAACAAAAAGAATTTATAGAAATAATAAATCATAATATATCCCGGCTTGAAAAAATCGTTGAAGATCTGATTAATCTTTCTCAAATCGAAGATAATGACGCAAAACTTGTCCTGGAAACAGTTGACATAAAAAAAATTGTTGAAAATGTCGTTTCTCTTTATATGAAAAAAGCCCGGGAAAAAGGTATTGAATTTAAGATAAACATACAGGATTTACCTTTAATCAAAGCAGATGGATTCAGGATTGAACAAATGCTGGTAAATCTTATCGACAATTCTGTAAGATATACAGAAAAAGGTGAAATAAGTATCTGCATTTCATATCAAAAGGATAGCGCAACAATAAAAATTGAAATAACAGATACTGGCATTGGTATCCCGCATCAGCATCTACCAAGAATCTTTGAACGATTTTATGTCGTGGACAAAGCAAGATCAAGACAAACAGGAGGAACAGGACTTGGGCTTTCCATCGTAAAACATATTGTTTTACTTCATAACGGAACAATAGATGTTGAAAGTGAAGAAAACAAAGGAACAAAATTTACCATACACCTTCCATTAAAGATTTAATTGTTTACCATCCTATCTTTTTTGTTAGAATATCCTGATAAATTTCTACAATCATTTAATATCTTCCTTTATTAGATGTGTCCGACTTTCTTTCTTAATTTCTATGAACTTTAATTAAAAAGAGATTCCTAACAACAAATCATCTCTGCAGAAATTTCCCATTATGCTGTTTTCACATCTAAAAAAATTTACAGAAATTTAACACAAAATTTATTATTCGTTTAAAAACAAACAATAAAATATTCTCAAAAATAGAACTTTCTTTCTTAGAAGGAGGTGGTTTTATGAGAAAACGCAGGGAAAAGGAAAACGGATTTGCAGTCGAATTACTAAACAATTCAAAAAGGAGGAAATAAAATGGAAAAGAGTAAAAGAATCTTAAGATGGCTTGCAGGTAAATCAAGGTTGTTCATAATGACATCTATGTTTTTGCTCGGCTTGTTTGCTTTTCCTCTTCCACAGGCTCAAGCCAGCAAAGAAGAAATGTATGTAATTTTGAATATGCTTGTTGAAAAGGGTTATATTACTCAGGATGAAAGTAAAGAAATACTTTCTGCTATTGATAATATAGACAAAAAGCAAAAGGAAGATACCTCAAAAAATATAGTAAAAGCATCTGTTGCTGAAAATTTAAATATAAGCGGATATATCCAGGGAAGATACAATGCCTATGAATTTTCTGGCACAACAGATGAGTTTACAACAAAAAGAGCAGTTATTGGTTTAAGCGGAAAAGTTGTCGATAATGTCCTTTTTAAGGCAGAGATAGATACAGCAAAGGACAATAAATTATTAAACGATGCCTGGATTAAACTAACATATTTGCCAAAGGCAAATATAACAGTAGGACAGTTTAAGATCCCGTATTCTGAGGAATACCTTACATCGTCCTCTGCTATAGACACTATTGAAAGATCTCTTCCAGTTGATAGCATGGCGACAGAATTTGATAGAGGAATAATGGTTGACGCAAACCTGTTTGAAAAGAGATTTTATTATGGAGTTGCTTTAGTAAATGGCACGGGCAAAAATACTTCTGATGATAATAGTTCAAAGGATGTCATCGGAAGAATTGTTCTTACCCCGTTTGCTAATGAAAAGGATTCTGCACTCTCGGGTCTAAAGTTTGGTCTTAATTATCAAACAGGGACACAAAACAAATACACAAATAGAACCAGGGGTTATGATAGAACGAGGTATGGTGCCTTGGTTAAATACGAGATCAAAAATTTTAAGATTCAAACTGAGTACCTAAAACAGGATTACAACCACAACCCTGATGCTACAAAACCAGACGCCGAGATAGAAAGCAACGGTTGGTACGCGCTTATGACGTACACATTTCCCATGAGAAATGGAATGAATATACAACCAGTGTTAAAATATGAAACCTATGATCCAGATAACAATGTTGAAACCAACACCCAGTCAATCACAACTTTTGGCGTAAATTGGAATATAAATAAAGCTACAAAATTCAGCACAAACTATAGATGGAGAAATGATGATAGAGGCGGAAAAACCGCAACAAATATGAACGAATGGTTTTCACAGTTACAGATAAAGTTTTAGTTTTAACAAGGAGAAACATATGAAAAAATTATTAAAATTAGCGGTTTCAGCATTAGCAGTAATAAGTATGTTTGTACAACCGTTAAAGGCCAGTAGTGTAGAACTCATCGGTGCAGGAGCAACCTTTCCGTATCCACTATATTCAAAGATGTTTGATGTTTATAATAAGGAACATGGAATAAAGATTAATTACTCAGCCATTGGTTCTGGTGGCGGAATAAGACAACTTATGGCAAAGACCGTTGATTTTGGTGGAACAGATGCGTTTCTTACTGATAAAGAAATAAGAGAAATGCCGGGTAGTGCTGTGCATATTCCCACTTGCATAGGAGCAGTTGTATTTGCTTTTAATGTGCCAGGGGTGTCTGAACTTAATCTTACGCCAGATGTTATCGCAGGAATATTTCTTGGTAAAATTAAGAAATGGAGTGCCCCTGAAATTAGAAAAATAAATCAAAATGTAAAGATGCCTGACATTAATATCGTGGTTATCCACAGGTCAGATGGAAGCGGAACAACCTTTATTTTTAGCGATTACGTAAGTAAAATAAGCAATGAATGGAAAAACAGTGTTGGAACGGGAACTTCCTTAAAATGGCCATGTGGATTGGGTGCAAAAGGTAATCCTGGTGTTGCCGGTTTAATTAAACAAATTCCAGGCTCCATAGGTTACGTGGAATTAATATACGCATTATCAAATAAAATTCCATTTGCATGTGTTCAGAACAAAAGTGGCATTTTTATAAAACCATCACTTTTGAACACGAGCATTGCCGCGAATGTGGAATTACCTGATGATATGAGGGTATCCATAACAAATACTAATGAAAAAAATGGATATCCAATCTGTGGATTTACATGGATTATTGTATATAAAGAACAAAATTATGACAATCGACCATTTGAAAAAGCAAAGGAACTTGTCAATTTGCTATGGTGGATAACTCATCAAGGACAAAGGTATACCGAAGCCCTTCATTATGCATCACTTCCAAAGGAAGCAGTTGTAAAAGCCGAAAGAATTATCCAATCAATAACATACAACGGAAAACCAATAATTAAATAAGGACTAATGGCTTTGAAAAAAACAAGTAAGAAACAAGAAATAAAGAAAGTATTCAGTAAAGATCCCGGGCCCTGGAATTTTTATTCCAGGGCCGGGAATAAGTATTTTTTAATGGATTGGATTTTCAAAAAGATATTGTTTATCTCCGGGGTTAGTATATTTTTTCTTGTTCTTATGATATTTATATTTCTGGTTTTGAATTCCATGCCCTCGATAAAAGAATTCGGATTCAGGTTTTTTTTAAGCAAATCATGGGACCCTGTTTTTGAGAAATTCGGGGCACTACCTTTTATTGCGGGAACTATATTTACATCGTTTCTTGCTTTATTGATAAGCCTGCCATTTTCACTTTCTATTTCTTTATATCTTGGTGAATTTTCTAAATCCGGATTTTTTTCTGGTTTTCTAAAAAACTCAATCGAACTCCTTGCAGGGGTACCTTCTGTTGTCTATGGTTTTTTCGGCATGTTTGTGCTTATCCCCATAGTTAGATACCTGGAAATAAAATTTAATATTGAACCTTATGGTGTTGGAATTTTTACTTCTTCAATTATTCTATCTATCATGATAATACCATTTTCTGCTTCTCTCGGGAGAGAAGTGATTGAACTAATCCCACAGGATATTAAAGAAGCAGGATACTCGCTTGGAAGTACAAGATATGAGGTTATAAAACGGATAGTATTGCCATATGCAAAAAGCGGAATTACCGCGGGAATTTTAATGGCACTCGGAAGAGCGATTGGAGAAACAATGGCAGTTACAATGGTCATTGGAAATTCAAATGTTATGCCGAAAGGTTTATTTTCTCCAGCAAACACAATGGCGTCACTCATAGCAAATGAGTTTACGGAAGCTGTTTCGCGTATACATCTTTCAAGTCTTATAGAAATAGGTCTTGTTCTTTTTATTATAAGTGCAGTTTTTAGCATAATGGGCAAAATATTTATACATAAGTTTTCTATAACAGAGAATGGTTGATATGGATAATAAAAACATTTCAAAAAGAATTTTTAAGGATAGAATTTTCACTGTTTGTGTGACTTTTTTAGCGTTTATTGCCTGTTTACCTCTTCTCGGAATTCTCTTTTTAATTATAAAAAATGGGGCGTCTTCCATTAATCTTGGTTTCTTTATACATCTGCCAAAACCAGTCGGAGAAGAAGGTGGAGGTATTGCAAATGCGATAGTAGGTACATTTATCGTTGTTGGTATAGCATTTTTGATTGCAACACCTATTTCTTTACTAACAGGAATTTTTCTCTCTGAAAATCGGAAAAGTAGATTTTCTGAAATGGTACGAGTTAGCATTGATATACTTTCAGGTATTCCATCTATCGTAATCGGTATTATCGCATATTTATGGGTTGTAAAACCGATGAAAGGGTTTTCTGCATTATCTGGCGGGATAGCCCTGGCAATGATTATGTTACCCGTTGTAATCAAATCCGCAGAAGAAACACTAAAACTAATACCGTATTCTTTACGAGAAGCATCTTTTGCTCTGGGAGTTCCATACTATAGGACTGTGTTAAAGGTAATTCTCCCTACAGGATTCAGTGGTATAATTACCGGGGTGTTAATTGCTGTTGCAAGAATTGCTGGAGAAACTGCTCCTCTTCTGTTTACGGCATTTGGAAACCCCTTTATGAATTTTAACATCACAAAACCGGTAAACGCTCTACCACTACTCGTTTTTAATTACGCAACAAGTCCATATGAACAATGGCATAAGATTGCATGGGGCGCAGCATTTATTTTGATAATAATTGTTTTTGTGGTAAATATACTTGCAAGGATGATTTCGAAAAAATGGAAAGTGACATTTTAAGAATAGAAAATTTCTATGCAGGATTTGGGAATTCTACCATATTGAAAAATATCAATTTTTCCGTGGTAGAGAATAAAATCACTTCTATTATGGGCCCTTCGGGTTGTGGAAAAACAACCCTTATTAGATGTATTAATAGATTGCACGAATTCTCACCAGGTGCGACTTTTTCGGGTAAAATTTTGTTGCGAGGAGAAGATATTTACTCAATAAATCCCATCTCTGTAAGAAGAAAAATTGGGATGGTTTTTCAGAGGCCAAATCCATTTCCAAATATGAGCATATATGACAATGTTATCTCTGGTTATATTTTAAATGGGATACATCTTTCACGGGAAGAAAAAGAGCGCGTTGTAACTACATCCCTGAAGAAAGCTGGCCTCTGGGAAGAGGTTAAAGATTCTCTTCACAGGAGAGGAACATTTCTATCTGGGGGACAACAACAAAGGTTGTGTATTGCAAGGGCGCTTGCAATGAATCCTGATATTTTGCTTCTCGATGAACCAACCTCTTCTCTAGATCCAAAATCAACGCTTTTGATTGAACAATTAATGGAAGAATTGAAACAAACAATAACAACACTTATTGTTACCCATAATATCTCTCAGGCAGCCAGAATTTCTGATTACGTCGCATTTCTATATCTTGGTGAACTAATTGAATTTGGGCCATCAAACAAAATTTTTACAAACCCTGAAAATAAAAAAACAGAGGAATATCTTACAGGAAAATTTGGTTAACACAGGAGCAAAGAATGATTGAAAATAAACTTTCTGAACTGAAACAACAAATTACAAAGTTTACACTGCTTGCAGAAAAAATGATTGAACAAAGCATTGATGGGCTTATAAAAAAGGATATTAAAATTCTGAAAGAGGTCATCAATGCACTGGAACCAAAAGCAAACAACCTTGAAATTGAAATAGAAGAAACCAGTATAGAAATAATTGCACAGTTTGCACCAAAGGCTTTTCATCTAAGGACAATTGTCATGATATTAAAAATAAATAATGACCTTGAAAGAATATGCGACCATGCTGTTAATATCTGTGAAAGCGGTATCTTTCTGGCTGAAAGGCCCGATGTCAAGCCGATTATTGATATACCGATAATGGCAGAAAAGAGTATCAGTATGCTGAAAGATAGTATTGACTCGTATATGAACCAGGATGAAAAACTTGCAAGAACAGTATGCTCAAGAGATGAAAAAGTTGATGGATTGAGAAATCAAATAACAAGAGAACTTCTAACTTATATGATATCTGACCCCACTACAATAGAAAGGGGCCTCCATCTTCAAAGAATTGCAAATAATCTTGAAAGAATTGCTGACCTATCAACAAATATCTGCGAAGATGTTGTGTTCATGATTGAAGCAAAGATTATAAAACACCACGCTGAATCAAAATAAAAAAGCCCGTTATAAAACGGGCTAAATCCCGGCAACACCTACTCTCCCGCTCACTCTCGCGAGCAGTACCATCGGCGCCAGAGGGCTTAACGGCCGTGTTCGGGATGAGAACGGGTGTTTCCCCTCGGCTATGGTTGCCGGGATATAATAATAACCTATTTACATATCCTTGTCAAATAATAAAAAATTATCTTGATACTAAATGCATTCTGTTAATTGACAACGAACTTTGAAAATTGTAAAAAACAGAATGTATAGATTCTTTTTTACATCTTGGGTCTTCCTTTGTTTCTTTACTATATGATATGATTTAATTATAGGAAACAGGGAATTATTGTTATTTCGACGTTCGAGAAAACTTTATATAAAAATTATGAGGAAAACGAAAAAAAGGGTTGTTGTTGGAATGAGCGGAGGCGTTGATTCCACTGTTTCAGCAATACTCCTGAAACAACAGGGATTTGATGTTTCAGGAGTATTTATGAAAATATGGGACGAAAAGAATACAGACACCTGTATCAATAAATCATCCTGTTATGGGCCTAAAGAAAAAGATATAGAAGATCTTAAAAGTATATGCAGTGATATTGGAATACAGATTTATTTTATTGATGCAAAAAAACAATTTAGTAGATGTGTTCTTGATTATTTTAGGAAAGAATATATCTCGGGTAGAACGCCAAATCCATGTGTTATTTGCAATAGATTTATCAAGTTTCAATTTATTCCTCAGGAACTTGAAAAAAAAGGTGTAAGATTTGATTTTTTCGCCACAGGACATTATGCAAGGGTGGAATACAGCCAGGAAAGGAAAAGATACATCTTGAAAAAAGGAATTGACCGGGATAAAGACCAGAGTTATTTTCTTTTTCTTCTGACGCAAAAACAACTTTCAAAAATTATCTTTCCTCTCGGGAATTATACAAAACAAAATGTTAGAGATATTGCAAAACAATATCGACTTGATGTTTATCAAAAACCAGAAAGTCAGGATTTTATACGAGGAGATAGATTTTTCCTTTTTGATAAAGGTACAAAACCAGGTGAAATAATTGATATCAAGGGTAGTGTCGTTGGCAAACATAAGGGAATTATTCACTACACAATAGGTCAAAGAAGGGGCACAGGAATTGCAAAAGGGAAACCCCTTTATGTAATCAAAATTGATTCAGAGAAAAACAGGATCATTGTTGGAGACGAAAAAGACCTTTATAGAGATAAACTTATTGCCTTAGACGTGAACTTTATCGGAATAGAAAAACCTACTCGGCCAGTAGATATAATTGCAAAAATAAGGTATAAGCATCCTGGCGCAAAAGCAAGGATGTATCCCCTTAAAAATAATGAGATTGAGGTTGTATTTAACGAGCCACAAAGAGCAATAACACCAGGACAGGCAGTTGTATTCTACAAAGGCGATGAGGCAATTGGTGGCGGATTTATAAAATAAAATCACTTCTTAGAGCGCCCCGTGCTGTAGAACATTCTCTGAAATTTCTGATTATTAATAGTTGGTTTGCCTGTTATTTTTTCTCTCATATCCAGGCCAATGGTTATAAACTCCTCTGGTTTTATTATTCTTAGTCCTATTGCATCTGTTTCCACAATTTTTTTATTCCTGGAAAACACCGGCAGAACCTGTATCTTTTGTATCCTGTTATCTTCGAATGGTGAAAAATCGTACACAGTAATAAAAACTGTCTTACTGGCAAATCTTCTTCTTAATAAAAAAGCAGCACTATCCTTGAGATTATATCCAATACTTGTTCCAGTAAAAATACTCGAGTTTTTATTGTTGAGTAAAAATACACGCAAGGATCTTTTATCTTCCTGAACAAAATTATAAACCTGGGGTTCTGAAATTTCATCTGCCATCTGAATATTTTTCAGATGTTGATAACCATTGTGGTCGGCAAGAAATTCGCAGGGCTTCTGGTTTTTGTCCTGAACAATACTTCCACGGCAATGAATAATCCAGTCCATCTGTTTTTTTTCTTTCCCTTCTACAACAAAAACATCCACCATAATATTATCAAAAAGCACGAGAAACCTCTTGATATCATAGGAAGGATATGCAGAATCGCAAACCGCAAGACATGCAGAAAAATCTTTTGTTTCGTTAAAATACAATAATCTTCCTGTTGCTGGCTGCTGGTCTTTTTCATCAATCACAACTGTATTGTGGGCAATAGTTGTTCTACACCAGGTTTTGTATTCTGGAACACTGTAACTTATTCTCCCTGAATCAATAAGGAGTTCCCTCCCAAATGCGTAAAACACAATATTCAGTTTATCAGGATGGCCATGGCTATCTCCATGAATACCATAGTCGAGCATTGCACAAACAGGGCCACTACTTGACATGCGTCTCAAAACAGCAATCCCAATATCCTTCATATTCATACTTTTTCTTTCTGACTGCCCTGCAGAAATAGATTGCCCTGCGTAAATAGAAAAAATCTGGTCATTAAAATATTTATAAGCCCATAGATAAAACTGACTGTAGTTCTTAAGATCCACAGGGTCACTGTCATTAAATGCGGGTAATCTTCCATCTGGATACGAGAGATTTACTGGTCCAAACCACATTGATTTTAATCTTTCATTCTTTGAAAAATCCCAGCCAACACGTTTTGCTGCATCGAGCGTATATTGGATTGCCGAGAGTGCATAAAAATGATAGGCAATTGTTCCTTCATACCATAGGCCATCTGCTGTAATACTGTTTTCAACCTGCCACAAAAGTCCATATCTTCCATAGATTCCTTCCTTCATAAGATGCTCATCTCCAGTAACAAGGCCCACAACAGTATATGCGGCATTAAACCATGTTTGATGATTATTTTTCCCCCCGGAAAATGATTGAAACCTTAAAATCTCTTTTGCTATATCCTGCAGAAGTTTTTCACTTATTTTTCTGTCCCCGTCAGAAAAACAGGATGCATTCGCAACAAGGTCATACGCTGAAGCAAGGTCAATCGCTGAAACTGCCTCATCAAGATTCTGGGCGTATCTTTTCCCACCAACAACAGCAAGAATTCCCTTTCTTCCCCACCTGTCATGTCTTTCAAATCCTGGATAGACGGATGCAAGTATAAACAAAACCTGCCTTACCCTTTCTGCGTATTTTATATCACCTGTAAAGGCATACGCTCTTGCAAGGATAAGACAATTCCTGTCAATTTTATAGTTGATATACGTCCTGTAGGCAGCAGAAGTTCTTTCATCTGTATAAACAGAACCACACACAGAACAGATATGTCTCGTTTCTGTTTCTGGCTTAAGCATTGCATCATCCTTTGGACAAAAATAATAAAAAATCCAGTCGCCTTCCTTAACAGGAACTTCAAGGGATTCATTAAGGATTGTATCTGCCTGTTTTATTATATTTTGTATTTCAACATTTTTTGTTTGATTTTTTTTTACATCCTCCATCTCGGAAGCAGTGTACACAAACCGTGGCCTTTGCGGAAATACAATGTTTTCCTGCGCAGGACAAAAAGAAAAAAAACACAGAAGAAAACCAGACATAAATATCCAGAAATTGTTAAAATCATTTTTCCGCATATAGCAATTCCAGGAAATATTTTTCTGAATCAATATTGACACAACGCGATAATAATCTTATGAATTCTATTCTTACAATAAATATCATTACTCTTTTCCCTTTTTTCCCTCTTTCACAAAGAGAATTAGAGGAGATTTTTTAATCCCCTTCACATCCTTTTTCAAAAGTGGAACTTGTGGGCAGAGGATAGACTATTAATCTCATGGTATGCAAAAATAGGATATATTAAAAATTAGACCCAGTCAATCTATTTTTCTGATGCCACCTGCTCTTTACGGATATTACATTTCAAAAAAAAGAGGCAGGAAAATCCTGCCTCTTCAATACTATAAGAACATCGGATATCATTTAGGATAAGCGCTTGCCACATATTCTCCGAGTGTTAATGCCTCTGCATGTCCATCTACAAAAACAGTATTGCATAATTGAAACTGCCAGTGCCTTGCATAACCATAATACTGAGCACTTGAACTCTGAGAATAAATCTCCGTAAATGTAGTAGATGAAGGGGTAACCTCTCCTTTTCGCGATTCACAAAAAAGTATTGTCTGGGCTGGTTTTGGAACCCTCCCGAGTTTCTTTGCAGTAATCGGTAAATTTGCATTATAGCCATAATCGTTCCAATAACCATTTACCCAGTTCATTCTGCTTCTATTATCAAGACACGGGCAATTTGCACAGCCAGTTGAATACCATAAAATATAATTTGGAGGACCTCCTGCTGGTGGAGTACCGTAGGTTGATGTTGGATGATAAACAAGACTTCCCTGCAAATACTTAAGTTGGCATAAGGTATCAAGAAATCCTGTATAGTACCAGGTGCCCCCGACAGTCACACTAGGTGCAGAAGGCCATCCCCTTTTAGATGGATACCAACAATCATTATAATCACTGGTATACAACTGTACTGCAAGACCTATCTGTTTAAGATTTGATAAACATGTGGTCATCTGTGCTCTTACTCTTGCCCTTCCAAGAGCAGGTAATAGCATTGAGGCAAGTATCGCAATGATGGCTATGACCACAAGCAATTCTATAAGAGTAAATCCTTTTCTTTTCATTATTTTTTCATCTCCTTTCTTGATCAATCATTTGCGGACATTGTCCAGATTCCAGCGCCCCATATTGTCGCTGATGGAGGGATTGCATTAAGCAATTCTGTAACAGGTTTCGACCCTACGTGCAGGTCAATAAAAATAATATTTACCCAACCATTATGCGTTTTACATATGTTATTTGTTACATAAGTTCGCCAGTACGCTGGGTGGTCATATCCAGGATCTCCCCAACCGCCACCGGTTACACCTGGTTCTTCAAAAATAAATATTGTGTTTTCCGCGTCGCAGGTTCCATCACTTCCATAAGCATACCCGTAATATGTGTCCCACCCACTTCCTGTAGACATTTTATAAGAAACATTTCTTGTGGAACGGGAAAATTCAATCTTACGAGTATCTGATGGACATTTGAAAATAAGCCAGTTCTTCAAATATCCTGCATCATAAAGATATGCCTGCCAGCACAGGCCTCCAGCATTACCAGGAATTCTGTACCCATTATTATCCTCTTCATACATCTTACAGGCCAGAGAAATCTGCTTAAGATTACTCAGGCAGGTCACCTGCCTTGCTTTTTCTCTTGCCTTACCTAACGCAGGCAAAAGCATTGAAGCAAGAATTGCTATAATGGCTATAACCACAAGCAATTCAATAAGAGTAAATCCATTTCTCTTCATAAACCACCTACTGTCTTTCTGACCCTTTTCCTTATTTTCCTTCACTTTACCTCACCTCCCTTTTGTTTTAGTAAATCTTCAGTGAACGGTGTTTGCTGAAATTAAAATTTATTATTCAGCGATATTTTACCCCCCTCACTTTTTCATAAGGCACTCATTATTGCAAAGCGCAAGGAATAAATTGCAAATTACAAAATTTTTTCCATCTCCTAATTTTGTATCTTCCACTTTTCAATCTTCAATTTGCAATTAAGTCCTTTTTGATATTCACAATCATTTGCACTGATTACCTACATCCGCGGGTCGACTTGTTTTCCAAGGTAAATCTCAACTTTTAATAGTTATCAAAGCCGCCTCGCGGACTTGAACCGCGGACTTCTTCAGGGAGGGATTCCCTCCCTGATTTCCC
>MWDQ01000052.1 GCA_002070645.1 candidate division TA06 bacterium ADurb.Bin131 | reverse complement strand
CACATCTCTTCAAAAGAGATTACAGGAATATTCATTCAAGATAGTCGAGGCAATAAAGGTTATTGGAGGAACAAACATTCAGTTTGCTCATGACCCGAAAACAGATAGAATTGTGGTGATAGAAATCAACCCGAGAACATCGAGGTCCTCAGCCCTTGCTTCAAAAGCAACTGGATTTCCCATAGCCCTAATATCAGCAAAACTCGCAGCCGGTCTCACACTCGATGAAATTCCATACTGGAAAGCAGGAACCCTTGATAAGTATAGACCAGAAGGAGATTATGTGGTTGTGAAATTTGCGAGATGGGCATTTGAAAAATTTAAGGGAGTAAAAGATGAACTTGGTACACAGATGAGGGCAGTTGGAGAGGTAATGAGTATTGGTAAAACATATAAAGAATCTCTTCAGAAAGCAATCAGGTCTCTTGAAACAGGCAGGTATGGGTTTGGATTTGTAAAGGATTTTAATCAAAAACCACTCGAGGAACTGATGGATATGCTTTCATTCCCGACAAGTGAAAGACAATTTATTATGTACGAGGCATTAAGAAAAGGCGCAACAATAGAGGATCTCCACAGAAAAACATTTATCAAGCCATGGTTTATTCAACAGATGAAAGAAATTATGGAAACAGAAGAAGAAATATTGAAATACAAAGGCAAAACATTACCCGATAATCTTTTGATTAAAGCAAAAAAAGACGGTTTTTCTGACAAATACCTTTCTATGCTTCTCGGTATAGACGAAAAGGATATTCGCACTAAAAGGGTATCCTTAAAGATTGTCCAGGCATGGGATGAGGTTCGCGTATGCGGTGTTGAAGATGCTGCATACTTCTACTCTACCTATAATAGCCAGGATAGGGTTGTACCAAGCAAAAACAAGAAGGTTATTATTCTTGGTGGAGGTCCAAACAGAATTGGACAGGGAATAGAATTTGACTATTGCTGTGTTCACGCGGCTTTTGCATTAAAACAAAATGGTTATGAAACCATAATGATTAACTGTAACCCTGAAACAGTATCAACCGATTATGATACATCGGACAGATTATATTTTGAACCACTAACAGTTGAAGATGTTATAAGTATCTATGAGAAGGAAAAACCAGAAGGTATCATTGTACAGTTTGGAGGCCAGACGCCTTTGAATATTGCGCGGGAACTCGAGGCATCTGGAGCGAAGATTCTCGGAACAACTGTTGATACAATTGATCTTGCTGAGGACAGAGACAGATTTAGAAAAATCATTGCAGAACTCGGGATACCAATGCCAGAGTCAGGCATGGCTTCTAATGAAGAAGAGGCAATAAAAATTGCTGATGAGATAGGTTATCCTTTAATGGTTAGGCCATCATATGTTCTTGGTGGAAGAGGTATGGAGATTGTTTTTGATGAGGAAATGCTACGCGGATATGTAAAGGCGGCTGTTGGTGTTACCCCAGAAAGACCTATTCTGATTGACAGGTTTCTTGAAAATGCCATAGAATCAGAGGCAGATGCTCTTTCTGATGGAGTAGATACATTTATACCAGCGGTAATGGAACATATTGAACAGGCAGGAATCCATTCAGGGGACTCTGCCTGTGTTATCCCACCGATAGGCATATCGCGTCAGCACCTCGAAACCATTTATCACTACACAGAGGAAATTGCCAGAAAACTAAATGTTGTAGGGCTTATTAACATTCAGTATGCAATATGTAAAGAAAAGGTTTATGTACTCGAAGCAAACCCGAGGGCATCAAGAACTGTTCCTC
Organism: candidate division TA06 bacterium ADurb.Bin131; assembly: GCA_002070645.1. GTDB lineage: Bacteria > Ratteibacteria > UBA8468 > B48-G9 > DTJG01 > DTJG01. Next base: position 34,259 of record MWDQ01000052.1, on the reverse strand, counting down.
TTGTTTCAAAGGTTTGCAATATACCTATGGCAAAGATTGCAACAAACCTTCTTGTAGGGAAAAAATTAAAGGATTCCAACCTCGTGAGAAGAAGATTCGCCCATTTTGGAGTAAAAGAAGCAGTTTTTCCTTTTAATATGTTTCCTGAGGTAGACCCTGTCCTTGGACCTGAGATGCGCTCAACCGGGGAGGTCCTCGGAATGGCTGATACCTTTGGGACTGCTTTTTATAAGGCAGAGGAGGCGGCAAACCAGAAACTTCCAGTTAAGGGAGCAGTACTTTTAACTGTTGCAGATAAGGATAAACAGTTTATAGGAAGTATTGCAAAAAAATTTCACGAGATGGGATTCAAGATTTTTGCTACAAAAGGAACAGGAGAGGTTCTTAAAAATTGTGAAATTCCATTTGAGATAGCGTGGAAGATTCATGAACAAAGACCCAATATAGCAGATCTTATAAAAAATGGACAGATCCAGATTATTGTTAATACTCCTGCAGGTAAACAAAGCCAGTATGATGATTCCTACATAAGAAAAAATGCAATAAAATACAGGATTCCATATATGACTACAATAGCAGCAGCACACGCAGCCGTAAAAGGCATTGAGGCAATGATAAAATCAGGAAACAGTTATGATGTTAAGTCACTTCAGAAATATCACAGAGAAATATTAGAAAGCCCCATTGATGGATAAGTATCTGAAAGTATTCTAACTCATAGGGATTTATCAGACCTTAATTGGTTGTAGAATCTATACTGTTTTTCTTCTTCTTTTTTTCAATGAAACAATCGTATAATGCGCAGCACGGAGCAAGCATATGATTGACTATAATATCTCTACTTTTGGCTGGATTATTCTTTTGCTGGCAGGTTTTTTTATTGGTATATCAAAAACAGGTATCCCTGGTCTTGGGATGCTGGCTGTTACAATGACAGCCATTGTAATTCCGGCAAGGGCATCAACAGGAATAATCCTTCCAATGTTAATACTCGGTGATTTGTTTGCTGTGACTTATTATAGAAGGCATGCCTGCTGGAAACATCTTGTTAAACTTATACCCTGGGCTATCTGTGGAATCATTATAGGATTTTTTGCGCTCAGCAGGATGAAAGACCAACAACTTGGGCCAATTATTGGACTTATTGTTCTTTTGATTCTCGGGGTTAATGAGTCAGAGATACTGGAGAAGTGGAATATCCCGGAGAAATGGTGGTTTGCTGGTATTATGGGGCTATGTGCAGGGTTTACAACAATGATAGCAAATGCAGGAGGCTCGATTATGGTAATCTATCTGCTTGCAATGCGACTTCCAAAAAAAGAGTTTATCGGAACAAGCGCATGGTATTTTTTTCTCTTAAACTGGTTTAAGGTTCCATTCAGTGCAAGTCTCGGATTGATAAACAGCAATTCTTTAATGTTGAATCTTATAGTTGCACCAGCGATAATCATTGGAGCAATTGCCGGCATTTATCTGATAAAAATAATCCCGCAAAAAGTATTCGAGGCAATCATAAAGTTTTTAACAATGCTCGCATCAATAAAACTGGTTATTGGATGAATGAATTTAGGTATTTCTACATATTTCTTTAATGAAACTGTTGACAATGTGTTAATAATAGAGTACATTAAAAATAGAGGTGATGACTATGCAAAAATATGAAAAACATAGTAGACATCCTCGCTCGCCAAGACAACTACTAAGATCTGGTATGGGCAATGTTGCCCGTACGCACACCCGTATTTTCCAGAGACGACTTGAGTCAAGAAAAGGAAGGTGATAACAATGTCAATATACATAATGCTTAGTACCCTTACCACCCAGGGAACAAAAACAGTTAAATTAAAGCCAGAAAGAATTAAAGAGGTTAACAAAGACGTTGAAAAAATGGGTAGCAGGATTATTGCCCAGTATGCTGTGTTAGGTCCTTATGATTTTGTGACAATCCTTGAAGCACCTGATAATGAAACAATAGCAAGGATTTCCTTAGAAATTGGATCGAGAGGCAGTGTAAAAATCCTTACCCTTGCGGCATTAGACATTGATGATTTTATAAAAGGCACGAAAAAATAGTTTGTTCCTCCTGTAATTGAAACAGGAACAAAAAGAATATTATTGTCTTTTTCTGTTCCATCTATGGATATTTTTTGTCGCATGATTTTTCAGTATGATAAAAATTCCAATACACTACTTTTTACTGATGAAAAACATAACCAAAGAAAAAATTAGGGCGCAACGAAACCATACTATTATCCTTACAAACCAAGATATTTTTCGTCTAAAAAATAAACTTATTATTCCTGAAAAAACAATGAGTGTGGAAGAAATTACAAATAAAACTATTTATTTTGATTTATTCAAAACCCTAGAATTTTTGCCAGAAAAATTTGTAGATTTGCTTTTTATTGATCCACCCTACAATCTCACAAAACAATTTAATTTTAGCAGGTTCAAAGAAATGCCTTCTGATAAATATGAGGAATGGATTGATTCTTGGCTTGGACCTTTATGTAAAATCTTAAAAACAACTGCTTCAGTTTATATTTGTTGTGATTGGAAATCTTCGAGTGCAATATTTCGGGTTATGTCCAGGTATTTTAAGGTACGCAATAGAATCACATGGGAACGAGAAAAAGGCAGGGGGGCAAGAACCAACTGGAAGAATTGCTCAGAAGATATATGGTTTGGCACTGTTTCAGATAGGTTTGTATTTAATCCTGATGCAGTGATGCTAAAACGCAGGGTAGTCGCCCCCTATAGAGATGCAAAAGGAAATCCAAAGGACTGGTCAAAAGAAGAAAATGGAAATTATCGACTTACCTATCCTTCAAATCTCTGGACAGATTTAACTGTTCCATTCTGGTCAATGTCAGAAAACACAGACCATCCAACCCAGAAACCAGAAAAACTACTGGCAAAAATCATACTTGCAAGTTCAAAGATAGGTGATTTTGTTTTTGACCCATTTCTCGGTTCAGGTACAACCTCTGTTGTAGCCAGAAAACTTAACAGGAGATATGCAGGTGTAGAAATAGATGAGTTTTACTGTTGTCTTTCTGAAAAAAGATTAGAAATGGCTGATAGAGATAAATCAATTCAGGGATATATTAATGGTGTATTTTGGGAAAGAAACTCTCTTAATGATCAACAGAAAACAAAGGATTGTAAAATTCCGGGTAATCTCCTTTTTCCTGATGACAGAGAGATAAATTAAACGATAATCTTACAATCTACACTTTGACTTTTTATAATTTGAATTAAGGATGTAGTGAGCACCTCGGGGGTTGATTCCAGAATCATATCTGGCAATAAAAAAATGATAAAAAAAAGAAAAAAATTGACAGAAATGGGAAAATCAGGTTAAATTAAGCACTATGAAAAAATTCAAATTTTGCTGTGCTCCAGAGGTTTTTGATGGAAAGGGAAGTTTTGAGAAACTCGGTGAAATTGCGAAAAATCTCAATGGTAGTTGTGCTTTTGTTGCAATAGATGAATCACTTGCCAGGAAAACAGATATAAAGGAAAAAACCATTAAGATTCTTGAGATTTCTGGTATTCGCCCCGTAGTATATGACAGGGTTTTACCTGAACCAACAACTGACATGGGAAATGAGTGTGCCGAAATCGCAAGGAAAAACAACTGTGATATTACTATTGGAATAGGTGGTGGAAGTACACTTGATACTGCAAAAGCAGTTGCAGTGCTTCTTAAAAATCCTGGTAGGGTTGAGGATTACCAGGGCGCAGACAAGGTTAAAAATCCATCTGTTTGTAAAATAATGGTACCAACAACTGCAGGCACTGGAAGCGAGGTAACTCTTACTGCTGTTTTTATCAGGGCTTATGAAAAACAAAAGGCAGGTATCAACAGTAGTTATCTGTTCCCTGAAGCAGCAATTCTCGACCCTGTTCTGAGTTTGAGTTTACCAAAAGGTCCTACTGCATCAACAGGAATGGACGCCTTCTGTCATGCGATTGAAAGTTATCTCTCAAAGCAGGCAAATTTTTTCACAAGGCCAATATCAATGGCAGCAATGAAACTCATATGGAAAAACCTTCCTGTAGCATTTGAGAAACCTGAAAATATCCAGGCACGACAGGATATGCTTCACGCAAGTTTTCTTGCAGGAGTTGGACTTGTAAATGCAGGGGTAACTGCTGTACATTCTCTTTCTTATCCACTTGGAGGGTTATTTGGCATTGGTCATGGAATTGGTAATGCATTGTTGCTTCCCTATGTTCTACAATCCACCCTTCCATACACACAAACAGAAATAGAAGATATAGCCACAGAATTGACTGGCAAAAAAATTGATGCTCAATCCTTTATAGATACACTTAAAGAATTTGAAAAATCCCTCAGTATTCCATCAAAACTGAGTGAAGTCAATATACCTCAAAGCGCTATTATGCAACTTGTTGAGGGCGCAATGCAGGTAAAGGTTCCACTCGGAAACCATCCAACCCCCATCACAGATCAGGATATCATAAAAATTTATCAGTCTGCTTTTTAATCAAAAAGGAGATAGAAAATGCCAGGAAGGGAAGTATTTGGAGAAGAAGAAATTCAACAGGTAGCAGAAGTTTTGAAAACAGGGGTACTCTTTAGATATGGGTTTGAAGATCAAAGAAAGGGTGTTTTCAAGGTTGTTCAATTTGAAAAAGAATTTGCTGCATATACTGGTTCTCTTTATGCACTCGGAGTAAGCTCTGGTACTGCGGCTTTGAAAACAGCCCTTAAAGGGTTAAACCTCCCGGAAAAAACAAAGGTTCTTACTCCATGTTTTACTTTTGTCGCTACGATTGAATCAATTGAAGAAGCAGGATTAATACCTGTTCTTTGCGAGATAGACGAGAGTTTGAATATTTCAGTTCAGGACATTGAAAGCCAGATAGATAAACAAACCTCTGCAGTTTTACCTGTTCATATGATGGGTAGTGCATGTGATATGTCAGGAATAATGGCGGCATCAAACCAGTTTAACCTTCCAGTTATTGAGGATGCTTGCCAGGCAACAGGTGCAGAATATAAAGGGAAAAAACTCGGGACCTTTGGAAAGTATGGCTGCTTTAGTTTTGATTATGTAAAGGTTCTTACAACAGGTGAAGGTGGAATGGTTGTAACAGATGACGAAGATCTCTATAAACAGGCGGATTGGTACCATGACCATGGTCATCCGCACAGGTCAGATGTTGCCAGGGGTGTTGAAAAAAGAATGAGAAAAGGCACAAATTTCAGGATGAATGAGATGCAAGGTGCACTGGGGCTTGCACAGATTGAAAAACTTCCTTCAATAATCAAAAACCATAAGAAAAATAAGGCACTAATAAAACAGGTTCTTTCAAGACATGATTTTATTAAGTTCAGAAAACATTATGATGAAGACGGCGAGATTGCTACGTTTCTCGCATTCTTCCTTCCTGATGTGAAAATGGCTGAAAGATTTAAGGAAAAGATGAAGGAAAATAGCATAACACCAGGAATTATGAATTACTGGCATTTTGTCGCAAACATTGAAAGTGTTCAAACAAATAGGCAATTTGAGAAAAGCAGAGAAATCCTTGAAAGAATGGTTGTCATTGATATACTGATAAAGATGGATGCAGAAAAAATTGCTGATACCCTCGATAAGATATGTAAAATGTTTTGAAAAATGAATGAGATAGAAAGATTTTACGCAACAATGGAATATAATCCCAGAGATAGGGCTATGTTCTGGGCGTGGGGAGCATGGCCTGAAACACTCGAAAGATGGAAAAAAGAAAGACCTGATTTTGATAAGATTGACCTTAATGGAAAAGCAGACATAAGACAATCATTTAACCACTGGTTTTTTCCAGACCCTCCTTTTGAACGAAAAATCATTGAAGAAACAGACAGACACATCCTTTACATAAACCATGAAGGCATTCTTATGAGGGAGAGAAAAGATAATCCTTACAGTTCAATGCCACAATTTGTAAGGTTTCCTGTTGAAACAAGGCAGGACTTTAGAAAATTCTGGAAAGAAAGAATGGTTCCAGATCTTGAAAAAAGAATATGTCCTGACTGGAAGAATTTTCTAAAAGAAGCCCGTCTGAAACCATTTCCATTTATTATAATTTCAGATAGATGGGGTGGATTTTTTGGTCCATTAAGAAATTTAGTGGGCATTGAAAAACTATGTATGCTTTTTTATGATGATACAGTATTCCTTGAGGAGATGATGGATGCAAATGCTGATTTTATAATCTCAATGATGAGCCAGATACTTGATGTAATTTCTATTGATGGATTTGGCTTCTGGGAGGATATGGCACATAAAAGTGGGCCTTTAATATCACCTGAAATGGTTAGAAGATTTATGTTTCCGAGATATAGAAGGGTTGTTGATTTTCTGAATAACCGCGGGGTAAAGTTCATTGGTCTTGATAGTGATGGATACATTGATTCGCTTATTCCTGTGTGGCTTGATGCAGGCCTGAATTTTCTTTATCCTTTTGAGGTCCAGGCAGGAATGGATGTTATTAAGGTTAGGGAAAAGTATGGTAAAAACTTAAGAATATGGGGTGGTGTGGATAAAAGATCCATTGCAAATGGCAGAAAAGCAATTGATGAAGAAATAAAAAGAATTACTCCTTTGATTGAAGAAGGTGGTTATATTCCTCATACTGACCACAGCATCCCACCTGATGTTTCACTTGATAACTACCTTTATTATCTCGAAAAAATGTTTGAAACCTGCGAAAAAATAATACATTGAATTACTTCCAATACCATATGAAAACTGTTTTTATTAGTATCTAACAGGATACTGTATTATGATACTTCCTCGTATTATTCTGAGGATATGCTGGAATATAAAACAAAAGTAAAAAACAAAGATTAAATCCTTTTTGGAGTGAGTATTTCTATGTTTTTTCACATTTTCACGAGAATACTTTCGATTTTTCTTATTATATTTGCCGGAACTGCTGCACGGAAACTATTGGTTTTAACAGATAATGCAATAAGTTCTATGGCTCGTTGTATCACAAATTTTTTCTATCCTGCTCTTATCATATCCTCTATTACTTCAAACTTTACAGTTAAATCATTGATTTCTAACTGGACTCTTCCAGTGGGTACAGTATTGATAATGAGTGTTGGATATTTTATTGGAATATTATTTTCAAGATTTCTCGAATTTGAAAGCGAAAAACAGAAAAATACTTTTTTATTTCAATGCACAATAAACAACTATGTTTTTTTACCTTTGCCAATCATCGCAATGCTTTATGGAAGTAAAGGGGTGGGATTTCTTATATTTTCAAGTCTTGGTTCTGAGATTTCTGTATGGACAATAGGAATTCTCGGATTAACCGGAAATCATATTGGAAAGAAAAATCTAAAGAATCTTATAAATGCACCGATATTTGCGCTGATTTTTTCAATCTTAATTGTTTTTATTAGAGATAATTTTGGTGCTTCGCAGATTTTAACAAATAGCATATTAAAAGAAATATTGTTGAGCATTAATAGTGCTATTGATATCTTCGGGCAGGCATCTGTACCCCTTGCATTGTTTACAGCAGGTGGAAGGATATATAATATTTCAATGAAGCATATAAAGACACGCGCACAGTTATGGACTGATTTTTTGCGTCTTATTCTTATACCTGCTGCTGCCTGTGCAATTCTTACAGTACTTCCTGTTTCATATGAGGTATTTATGGTTCTGGCGATTGTTTCTGTTATGCCAGCAGCAATAGTCAGCATTATACTGAGTGAAACATACGACGCAGATACATATTTTGCTTCTTCTACAGTTCTGACAACACATCTGTTTTCACTTTTAACAATACCCTGCTGGCTTACATTTTTGATGAACTGTTGAAGGTATAAAGGATGCTATAATATGTTTATCGATTCTAAACAAAGGAGGGACTATTATGATTGAAGAACTTACAGGTAAAATGGTGAAGATAAGGTATAAGAAGTTTTTTGAGGAACAAAGATTATGGGTTTTTATTGGAAAGGTTATCAAGTTTACTGAGAACTGGGTAATAGTTGACGGAAAAGGAATTATTATTTCAAAAGGTAAGATTAACCCTGTTGATATTGATAAAGATGTCCGTACTCTTATAATTCCGAGGGACAATGTATCCCACATAAGGTTATTGCCTGATGATTTTGATGTCTTCAACATCGAGGTTGAAGAGATTGGATTCAGATACTTTGTAAAGGTTAAAGGTGGTCCACACACCAGTATAGGCGAAATCTGATTCATAATGATATATGTTTCCATTGATGAAAATGGCTATGGACCTACTCTTGGTCCATTAATTACCACAGGAATTGCTGGTACATCAGATATAGACAATGGATGGCCAGAGGATATAGTTGATAGTAAAAAATTGTTTTCATCCTACAAAAAATTTGCTACCATCGAAAAAATTGCGCTTTCCCTTTTTAAGATTACATTCAAAAAATTTCCTTCAACGGCTCTCGATCTTTTTAAGCAATCAAATGATATAAAATGTCCGAAAGAACAAATATGTCTGAATAATCTACCACAGGTTCCAATGAAGACCTCTATTGATCAAATAAACAGTTATACTGAATATCTTTATGATTTTTTGAATAAACAAAATATTACGATAAAATCCATTTATTCGCAGATTACCTGCGTAAAGGAGTTTAATAACCTTTGCAGGAAGAAATTGAGAAAGGACTATATGAACTATCTTCAGTTTGAAAAAATAATCCTGAACTACTGCAAAACCTTTGAAAACATTGTTGTTTCTGCGGGAAAGATTGGAGGTAGGAATTATTATATGGATTTTTTTCAGAAGACATTCTCCAGTTGGAAAATTAAAAAAATAAATGAAAGTAAAGATATCTCTGAATATATTCTTATAAAAAATAATTCAGGCATTGTATTAAAATTTGTTAAAAACATAGAGGATAAATCATTTCTCGGTGTTCTTGCTGGTATATATGGTAAATATATCAGAGAGATATCTATGATAGGGATAAATAGATTTTTTGGGACTAATAGATTTATTTCTGGTTACAGGGATAGGTATACCTCTGAATTTATAAAAAAAATACAAAACAAAAATCTGGTGTATATGGATTGTATTTTAAGGGTCAAGTAATCTTAATACTGAATTATTTGCAGGATGTTCTTGAAAATTAACAACAAATTCAGGGATAAAAAATGTTCTTTGCGGATTAAAAAAAAGATATTTTACAATTTGTAGTTCTTCCTTTGTGAAATTTATCCGGGTTACCTTACTTGTTCCCCTATTATTTTAAAAACCCCATTGTTTTTTACAAGGTAGATATTTTTCCTCGTGGTACTTTTAAGATCATTTGAATCATAATCCTGTATTGTGTCAACAAGGAATACATAACCGAAATCTGTTTTTCCATACGGTATTATTTGCGTATCCTTAAGTTCTACTTTTACATATTTTTTCCTGCTGTTTACCCTTTTTTTATAAGAAGCCCACGCTCTTTTGTCTTTTCCATCATTTTTGAAGTTCTCATCATAATACGAAAGATAACTGTTTATATCAAGAGATTCCCACGATTGTTCCCAATCCTTGATGATGTGCCATGCCTGAACAATATCAGCAAGATTCATATCCTGTTTGCTTTTTAATATGTGAATAAAGGTTTTCCCAACCTCGATATATGGCTGAAGTAATAGAAAGTCCCTATCATTAACTACAACACACCCCTCGCTGTTATATGGAGGCCTTTCAATAGGGGTACCATGAAGCCAGATGCCACTACCCGACTTATTCAGACGTGTTGAGAGATAATCCGGGAAATCCAAAACATAAGCACCTGCACCATACTTTGGGTCAAGTTTTGACGAAGGTATAAATGTCTTTATAAGAAAGGTTCCCTCCGGGGTTGCAAAATCTCCAGCTTTTTGTTTGTCATTACAGTTTTTTCCGGTTGTGCATACAACCTTTAAGACTTCTTTTACTGTCTGGCCATCAAACTCATAAACAGAAAGTTCCTGTGATGATTTGTTAACAAGAATAAATCTGTATGGATCAACGCTGATTTTTTCATTAAGCACGATTGTTTCTAATCTCAGTTTTTTTGGAGGTGGTGAAGTTGTGGTTTTTTCAAATCTTTCTGGTTTCAGTGCAAGAAAGATAGATTTTTTCCCACCTTTTTTAGAAATGTTCTCTATTTCCGCAAGGTAAAGATCTTTCTTCCCTTGTTTTTTATATATCTCTGCTAGTTGCTGATGTAATTGAATATCATCTTTTTCAGCAATAAGATTTTTCAAGAATTCTATTGCCTGATCATAGTTTTTTTCGTTTACATAAGCTCTGACAAGATACTTTATTGTTTCTTGATTTCTATTGCCAAGGTCAATGGACTTTTGAATGCACTCAATCCCTTTTTGTTTTTGGCCTGTACCGAGATAAAGTCTGCCAAGTTTATCGAATAAATCTGCATCCTGGGGATTAAGATATGTCAGTGCCCGGTATATTGCAATACGCTGGTCAACTTCATATTCTGATTCTAATTTTTCCTTGAGGTATTTTGTTACTTCTTGGGAATTGCTTGTGGCAATTTCTTGAAGAATCTTTGATGCCTGATTTTCTTGATTTATTGTCTGATAAAGAAGAAAAACTTCTACTTTTGCCTGTGTTTCTCCAAAATATATCTTTGCAAGGGTGTAGAACTCCTCCTGGAGTTTTTTATCAGAAGGATTATCCTCTACACTCCTTTTTAACTCGTCAAGTGCCCTGGATAGATACTGTCGAGCTTTTTCCTTATGGGAGATACTACACCCAGCAGAAATCAAAACCAGAACAAGACATGTTCCTATAATCCTGGTACGCAGCTTTTTTTTATTCAATAGATATAGCATCTACAGGACAATTTTCTGCTGCTTCTTGCGCTTTTTCTTCGTATTCAGCAGGAACTGGATCTGATATAACCCTTGCAGTTGTGTCTCCCATCTCGAAAACTTCAGGACAATTATCAGAACAAAGCCCGCAGCCAGTACAAAGATTTTCATCAATTCTTACTTTCATTTTTTCCTCCCTTTGTGTAAAAACTGAAAAATTTTACAAAAATTTTTCTTATTTGTCAAGGACTAATTACTATTTATTATCCTATTCTTTAATTTTGTATTTTGCAATTCCTGTTTTTTTACATCCTCCAAAATCATCCTTACCCCTTTTAAACAGGGGATTTTTCTTCCTTTCTTTTGTAAAAGAAGGTTAGGATGGATTTATAAAATGTCCATTGAAAAAGTCAAATTGCGAAATTCAAAACGAACAACTAACCAAATTCAGCATTTTAGATATATCTCAATCTAAATGGAGAAGTAGAAAATAAAAAAGGGTTGGAGAAATCTTCAGTAAAAACAGTATCAATAAAATTAAATTAGACTATTGATTATTTTCAGCGTTGATTCTACAAGTTCTCTCCCACCTTCAGGACCGACAATACACGATGGAGAAATTGCTCCATAACTACCAGATTTTTTTGCTCTTTCTGTTGGGAGATATGTTCCTCCACCTGCAAGTTGAACAATAAATGTTTGAATAGCCCTGCTTCTTGCTTTTATCCGCATTCCATAATCAAGATAACACTCAAACGGGTTTGTAGCCATAATAACATCGCCTATACGCATAACATGGATATTAACCTTTACCTTTGGGTTTTGCTTCTGCGCCTCAAACCTGTCTTTTACTGCTTTATACCATTTGTACCTTTTAAAATGAAATGTTATATCCTTATACCATCGTGGTTGTTTAGTTTTTTCCGGGTTTGCTTCTATCTGTGATTTAAGTTTTTCATATTCTTTATAGTGTTTTTCTGCCTCAACCATAAAGATACTTATTTCGTCCTCTGTTATGGTATTTGCGGATAAATCAATCTCCTTTTGAACACAAGTAAAATCAGGCAGAGTATTTGTTTCTTTTCTTATAAGTGGAAGTATTTTTTCTATACCATCAGAAATCCTTACGGCAATCTCTTCTCTTTGATTTCTTCCTGCAAGATTCCACATCCTCTGCTGTGCCTGTTGGCCAATAAGAATATGGGGTGATTGATCTCCTGCTGCGCTACACTGTGGCATAACAAAGATATCTCCAAACTTTTTCTTCAATTGCTGTCTTGTTTCATGCCAGTAGTCAGCACTTACTGAAAACAAATGTTCATCAACCTGAGATGGACATGCGATATTAACTATCATCCCTGTAAGGTTACCCATTTTATCTGTTGTTGTTAGAAGATTTATTGAGTGGTCTTCATATCCTTCAATGTGACTGAAATTTTCAGTGTTTGTTTTTCCGTACATAACAGATGAACCATCATAATAAGAAGCCCTTCTATTATGACCAACAACAGCAAACCCAAGCCCATAACTAATTCCTCCCGGGCTTCTTTTTTCCCATGCATTTCTCAATGCTTCTACTATCTTGCCAGAAGCAAAATCAATATATTGTTGGACATCCATACATGGAAGATCTACTCCATACATTTCCTTTATGTTAGACCCATTAGTTCCTCTTATAACATCGCCTCCAACCTCTGGCGCAGTATGGGTATGGGTAGCATTAACAATGATTTTTGTTAAATCAATCTCAGGAATAAGAATATGCGTTTTTGCAAGGATAGATTTTTTTAATTCTTCGGGGATTGCAACAAGGTCGCAACTTATCATAACCGCGTGGTCAGATATCCTTCCTTCCTTAATTGAATCAAAAACACAAACTGTCGCAGTAATCGGGTCCTTTACATTTTCTGAAACCCTAGCATGAAACTGTCCGCACAGGCAAACTGGATCTTCAGGGGTTATATCTGTATGTTCCCATCCTATCAAGAATTCCTTGCTTTTTTGAACCATGTTTTGTCCTTTTAGGTAAGATATTTTCTCATTTGTTCACAATAATAAACAACATTTTCCCATTTTGCATCTGGTGGTATCCTATGGTCTGGACATGGAATATATCCACCCATCTCCACTAATTCACAAATCCTTTTTATCTCCTCATCAACTGCACCTTTATCTTTAGAAAAAACAACCTTGTTTACTCCTCCAACACCCCTGATATCCTTACCATATTTCTGTCTCCATTTTTTTATGCTACCGCCCCAGGTTCCAACCTCAATCGGAAACATAGTGTTAACACCGTTTTCAAGCCAGGTTGGAACAAGAGTATCAATACATCCATCGCAATCAACACTTACAATGTTAATTCCATATTTATTAAGAACATCACAGATTTTTCTATAATAAGGCCCTATTTTCTTTCTAAAAACATCAGGTGCGATAAGTGGCCCATTCTTAAAACATATATCCTCCCAGAAATGGCCAAAGTCAAATTTTGCTCCTGTTTCGAGGGTTGTTTTTACTGCTTTATAGCAAATTTCAGCATTTGTCTCAATGATTTCATCGAACAATGGTTCATCATCAACAAGAAGATAACACGCACCTTCCATTGTAAGCCAGTTCCTGACCCATCCATATAAACTTCCACAATATAGGCCATAGTGAAATTGTCTTTTATCGCTTTTAAGAAACTCCATGCCTCCTTTTTCAAAAGGAACCATCCCACCATTAACCCTAACATCTGCCTTAAAAACCCTGTCAGGATTCCATTGAAGTTTTGGAAGATAAAGTTGTTCCCATGATTTTCTGTCTTTAAGAAGATGGTCAACATCAGCAGGGATAGAACCAGCACCAGGTCTATAAAGCGTAATAACCCCCTCGCCATTTAAGATTTTCTTTGTGCCATCAGGGAGTTCTTCGATAATCTTATTTTCAAACGCAGGCAATAAACCGAGTTTTGGATGAAAAACGCTATACCAGTCAAAATCAAAACCTAATATTTTTGAAATCTCATCATCAAAGGAATTTCCATCCCCCCAGTTTTCGGCAATCTCTTTTCTAATATACCCCTGAGATGCCCATAACTGTAATGTTTCTGTCCAGAAACCAAAGTGTACAAGTGGCATTTTATCATAATCTTCATAGTGAAGGATGCTTTTTACCCTTTCTCTGTTTGTCATCTTTTCCTTTTGAAAACAAGTTTGTTTTTACCTGATTTTAATAGAACCTTCTCTTTTCTCCCTGAAGAAAACCCTTCGGGTACAATAAATCTGCCTTCTATTCCATCTGGAACATCTACCTCAACAAAAAGTTGATTATTTTGTTTTATTCTCCATACAAGACCAATAATTCCATCTGGCGTTGGAACCTTTGCCTCTACCCATTCAAAACAAAAAACATAAGGAGATACTTCAAACTGTTTGAACCCTGGTTTTACTGGTTTTATACCTGCAACATATGCAGGCAAAACCATTGCAGGCGCTGCACTCCAACCATGGCATAAAGATGTATGTCTGTCCCACATCTCCCAGCAACTTGTTGCGTCAAATTCGAGCATTACTCCCCAGCATAACCTGATATAGTTAATGGCTTCCTTTATCTTTCCTGCTTCGCAAAGACAAAGCAGTGCATAAAATGACCAGAATGGACTTGCAACTCTGATAATATCCTGGCCTATATAATTACCCATATTTTCCTGGGTATGTGCACTCTGATAATCACCTAAGTTTGGTAGATACATACCAGTAATTCCTGCTATGTTTTCAAGCGCAAGTCTTCTCTGAGTTTTTGTGCCAACTCCAAGCCTGATAAAAAGAAAATTTTCCTGCTGGCCAATAAGATTATCAGGATTTTTATCTCTATATTTTTTGAATGCCTTTTTTTCTTCACACCAGTATAGTTTTGCAATTGTCTTTTTCAATAATTCTGCATGTTTATGAAATTTTTCTGCTGATTGTTTGTCCTTTAACTGTCTTGCAATTTTTTCACCATAAATCAATGATTCAAGAAACCATCCCTGAACAGCACCATCTGCATGTCTATCGTCGACTTTTGTCCAATCAACAAAATTCCATCCATCCCTGTAATTAAAAAATCCATTGTTGTCTGTATATTTCAATAACCATTCCATCTGTTTTTTTACACCAGGATATGCGCCGGCAAGTGTCTCATAGTCACCTGTAAAAAGATAATACTCCCAGACAATTACAGGTATTCTCATTCCCCATGTTGGAAGATTAAACGGCTTACTTAAAGGAAAAACACCTGGAATCCAGCCCTCTTCAGTATTCCCTGATGTAAACTCAGTAACTGCCTTTTTTGAAATATCATATGCACCAAAACAATAATAATTAAATAATGCTTCTGGTTGAGCATCTCCAACCCACTGGGATCGTTCTCTCCATGGGCAATCAGTATATGCATCCTCCATACAAAGATTCACTGTTCTCGCTGATAACCTGTGTATGTTTTCAAAAATCTTATCTGAACATCTAAAACTTCCATTATTCTTTGCAGGATAAATCTCTTCATAGGCAGAAACAGACCTTAAAATAACATCGCACCTTGTTTGTAATGGATTGAAAATCCTGATTACCATATATCTGAAGCCCCTTGGCTGATTTGTTCTATGGCAGGTGATGCCATTTCTTAAGATTATTCTTTCTGCCTGTTTAAGCGATGGTGACTGCCACATTGTTGGAACACTGTTATTCAAAAGACACTCACTATGACCAAAATCAACTATTACTCCAGAATGTCCCTCTGTGCATATTTCAATCGAAGAAAGGGTTTCAAATCCAAAATCAATAATCATACAGATACCGCTATCAGGAGAGAGTCCTAAACAGATATTATTTTTCCATTTGCAGGGGGTCTTTAATTCTTGTTTTATTGTATCTTTTTCTATATCTAATTGTTTTGCCTTCCACAGTGTCTCGCAGATTTTTTCTTTATCGAGAAAGTCATTTGTTTCCCTTAAAACCTTATACACATGAAGAATCTTTTGTGGGACAAGAAGTTTTTCAGTAAGAAGAGGTATTATTCTCGGGATAATATTGGAAACAGGGGCGAGTTTTGTGTTTATTTTTTCTGTTGCATTTTCCCAGGAGGTATCGTCAAACTCAAGTTTTTCCCAGTTTTCTGGTTCAAGGTTTGCATCAAAACACTCAGGAAAAAGTAAATTTTCGAGCCAGGTATATGCCTGTGCTGTTTTTGCCTTCCATAAACTGTCTGTTGCAACAATCAACCCATTGGAATCCTCAATCTGGCATATAAGACCGCCCTCAACAACAGCAAAGATGCTTGTTGGTTTTGTGTAGTGTTCAACAAGAAAGGCAACTACATTTTTACCTTTGTTTAGTTCAATATTATATGTATCATAATATGGATGTTCTGGATGTCCTCTCGCAGGACCAAAACCAGTATATTTTCCATTAACCCAGACCCTGTACTTTGAATCAGCAGTACAATACAGTTTTGCCTTTGTTTTTTCCTTAATTAAAAACTCTTTCCTGAAGTAGCAGAAATGAAAACCTTCTCTATCTTGCTCATTTACCCATATCCATCTTGCTTTCCAGTTAATCTTTGTCTCTGTGTCTTTCATAAAAATAGTTTAGGACAGTTTTGTTTTATGTCAAATGTTTTTTATTTATTTTTAATTTGTATTTTGCAATTATCTTAAGGTTCCTTTTTATGACTTTTCTGTATATGTTTTATTGCTTCTGGCAAACACTCAATAATATCTCCTGCAACAATAGAATACTCTCCATACTTTTTTGCAGCAATATCCCCTGCAAGCCCATGAAGATAAGTACCCATAGTTGCAGACATCCATAGAGAAAACCCCTGAACAACAAGGGCTCCAATGATCCCTGATAAAACATCTCCACTTCCTGCTGTTGCCATTCCAGGATTACCTGTAAGATTTGTATAGATATCCCTTCCATTAGAAACAATTGTTCTGTATCCCTTCAAGACAACAATAACATTGTATTTTTTAGCAAAAGCAGAAGCAACCTCGTCCCTTTTTGATTGGATTTCAGAAATTGGAATACCTGTAAGTACAGACATTTCCCCAGGATGCGGTGTTATGATTAACTGGCCTTCCTTTTTTTCAATATTATCAAGATTTTTAGATAGTATCTTTAATCCATCAGCATCAATAACAACTGGTTTTTTTATATGTGGAAAAATCTGATTAAAAAAAAGATGTGGCCCTGAATCTGTTGAAATCCCTGGTCCTATCACAACTCCATCAGCATTTTTTTCAATAAAATCAAGGCATTTATCAACAGCAAGAGGACTTATGGTCCTTCTTCCAGTTTCAGGAAGGGGTTTGCTCATCACCTCTGTAAGTTTAATCTCAAATATTTCATTTAAGGATTCTGGAACCCCTGCTGTTACCATTCCACATCCTGTTCTTAAGGCAGCATTGCTTGTTAAACACACTGCCCCGGTTAAACCAGGAGATCCTCCAATGACAAAAAGATGACCGTATGTTCCCTTATGTGTATCTTTTTTTCTTTCTGGTATAATGAATTTTTCCATTTTTTATTCCACAGAATGCAGCAGCAAGCGATTTTGTATGAGATATTGAAAGAGGACAGGACTGAATCTTTTTCTTGTAAAGCATAATATAGGGCTTACCTGAAATTGTATGTTTGATTTCAATTTTTCTAAGGTCGGGTATATCAAAATTGTGCTGGGTTACCTTAATAAAGGCAAGTTTTGCGGCAAGGCATCCTGCAAGGCGAACATTTTTGTCCCTGTATCTACGGTAATATTCAATTTCAGAGCAAGAGAAAAACTGGTTAAGGACTTTTTTTTTCAACAGTCCTGCGATGGTTCTTGTATGAACTAACTCAATTGCTGTTGACATCATGCGGTTGTGGGACTTACAACGCTTATAAGTTTTTTCCCCTTTGTTGTGGAAAACACAACCATACCTTCTCTTGCTGCGTGAATTGTGCAGTCAGAACCCATATAGGTTCCTGGACCAGGAACAAAATGTGTTCCTTTCTGCCTGATAATAATATTACCAGGTTTTACAATCTGGCCATCAAAGACCTTTACTCCCCTTCGTTTTGGATTAGAATCCCTTCCATTACCTTGTTTTTTTCTTCCCATAGTGATTTTATAATACCATTTTAGAAAAAAAAGTCAAGAAAACTCGATAAAAATCTGGCTGAATATTGCAAAGGTTCCTTATATCAATGTCTGGGGAATTGCAAAATAAGAGATGGAATAAAGAAGGCAAATGTGGAAATAAATCCAGAGAGATGGACAGTTAAGGAAAAGTTTGAGATAGTTATCTAAGAGTTAAAAATCAGAATAACTTAAACAATGTATTAAAACTTTGGCCATTTATATATCTTGCTTGCAACCTTTCTACCCAGAATTTTATTCTTTGCTCTTCTGGCAATTTTCTTAGGATTTCCACTTGCTATTGTCTCTATATCATTGGAAATTCTTGCCAGACGATAAAGAAAACTTACAAACTTTGACATAATCCTCCCTGATAATCTATTAAATCTATTCTTACTTCGTTTGTTGAGGTTGTTTCTATCTGCCTGACACGGCAGTTTAATTTTACCATTTTCTTGTGGCTGTTTTCAAGATAGCCAGAAACTATAATACAGAACAGATAATTCAAAAAAAATAATCACAACCGAAATCAATTCCCTTTAACATAATGAATATACAATTGTAAATTTATTCTCTGTTTAGAATTTTTAAAATGAGCATCTTACATTTCCTCTATTTTATAAATAGTTGAACAATCTGAGTTTTGATATCAGAAGTACCCAACAAAAACTTTGCTTGAGGATTGCAAAAGATACCTTTATCGATGGTTGGATAGAAATTAAAAGTTTGAGGAACTCGAATAGAAAAATATAATGATGTTCTTAAGTGCAATTGGTCCCTGTTGTCATAAAAAGTACAGGACCGAGATTTTTTCAGCACATTCCTCTATAAAATTGAAGAGAATGAGAAAGTAATTCAATTTATTTTGGATTTTGCGATGTAAAGTCAATTCTGTTCCACTTTGATTCATTATTTTATCTTTTTATTCTGCAAGACCGTATTTTTTGTCGATAAATTCTGAGATTGCTTCAATTCTTGAGATTTCTCCTGCTGAAGAAATCTCATCTGAAACACCGAGAATAAGTCTGGGTATAAACATTTCTATTACCTTTTCTGTAAATTCGAGCAGATTTTTTAATGGATATGAAGGCAGAAAGAAAATTGCTGGAATAAGGTCAAGAACAACAATACTATTGTTTACTGCTTGTTTGATTTCTTCAAGTGTCATATCGCACATTGGCGATGGAGTTAGTGCTTCAACAGCGTGTAGTCCTGATTCTTTCAGGTAGGGTAAAATCAACCTTGCATTTCCATCCCAGTGGCTGTGAACAAATCTATTGTTTTCTGACATTTTCCCGCTTATTTTCTTCCATCTCGGCAAAAGATACTTTTTAAGGATCGGCGGTGGAGTGAATTCATTTGTTGCATGGTCTCCGAGATTGAAAATTCTACAGGGTAATTTAAGTGCTTCATCAATAACCCTTATATCTCTTTCATCACACGCTTCAAGATATTTTTCAACCTCTGCAGTAGAATCGTTCAAAAGATAGTATGTACCTAAAAGTCCAGCGTGGAATTTTATGAGTTCGGTAAATCCTGAACTCTGAAGAAAAATTGTTGGCTCTGCTCTATTGCCAACCCTGTTTGCTGCCTGATTGAAAATCTCTGGTATTGCAACTGCATTAAAATTTCTCATTAGATGTGTAAGTATTTTCAGGTCTTCTACTGTTTTTACAGGAAATTCCACAATTCTTTTATTATCAGAATAACCAAGTCCACCGGGCACAATCTGAAAAACTGTTCTAAGTGTACCCTTTTCAGTTTTTGTTATCAGTTCTGTATGATTTTCATCAAGCTTTTTTTCAAATGACTCAACATAAGTGGTGTAATAATAGATAATCCCTTCAGATGCTGCGTATCTAACAGAACAGCCTAATCTATCATAGATTTCAAGGTCTGTAAGATTAGAAAATCCCTCTGGCAGTGTTGCTTCTGCTCTATGGAATAATATCCAGGTTTCAAGCCGTGGTTGCCACAGTACTTTTTTTGCAGTGCCTTCAAAAATTTCAAGATTCAATTGTTTTCTTGTCATTTCTATCAGTCCTTTAAAACCATTATATTTTGAATTTATCATTCTTTGATAATAATGTAAAATTTATTTTAACTGAGTTGGGAATTCTTAATGTTGTGGAAACAAAGGTACAGAATATAAAAAAGAATTATTCCTGATTTTTGAAAAAAAGAGTAAAAGGGACACTGAGAATACAAAGTGAAAAATGTAAAATTAAGGACTTGAAAGTTGTTTATGTTAATTTTGCATATTTCTCCTTTATTTTCACTTTTCTGCCACGAAATTATTTCTTATCATTGTGCTCAACAAATTAAACAAATGATTGAACGGTTAAATCGTACCTACCGCTTTCACACAAAAGCCGCCTGTGGGTTCAAAGAACCAAACAACCTCGTTTCTCTCGTTGCACTCTTCGCTACTCATTACAACTTTCTCAAACCACATAAGGCACTTAATTACGATGTCCCCTGTCCCCTTGATGAACTAAAAAATATACCAACTATTCAGAATAAGTGGGCTAAAATCCTGCACATCGCTACATATCTGGCTTAAAGATTACCCCGGATTCTTTACCTCTTTATTCCCAGTAGGAAACCTCTGTCTCTCCTCTTCTTTCCTGCTCCTTCCTAACCCTCGTTTCCTACTTTTCAAAGATCTGTCCATAGCACCCCACAATCCTGCATTTATTATGTCCCCGACATTGAAAAATGTGAATTGGCTTTTTTATTTGGGTTCCTCTGTTGATTATGGAATAAGAACCTTTGCACCTGGCTTTTTTCCTGATTTTATATCAAGTATAGCAGCATTTGCCTCTAAAAGATGGTATGTTGTAATTTCGGGTTTTATAGAAATTTTTGACGCAATCTGCAAGAATTCTGCAATGTCTCTACGACTGACATTTGCAACTGACTTGATTTCTTTCTCAAGCCATAAATGTTCCTCATACTGAATATAATGAAAAACATCCCTGTCTGATGATTCTTTCCTGATTGCATTTATAATAAGTCGTCCACCTTTTCTCAAACTTTTGAGGGCAGAAACAACAGGAAGCCATGCAGGTGTTGTATCAATGGCAACATTGAGAAAAACAGGTGGGTTATCAGTTATTCTTCCAGCCCAGGATGCTCCGAGTTCACATGCAAGTTCCTGCTCTTTTTCTGAACGGGTAAATACAAAAACTCTGGTATCAGGATACAGATAGCGGATAATCTGAATAACAATATGTCCTGATGCTCCAAAACCATAAAGACCAACAGTATATCCATTTTTAAGGCCTGACAACCTTATTGATCGCCAGCCAATAGAGCCAGCACATAAAAGAGGTGCTGCATCAATATCTGAAAAACTATCAGGAATTTTGAAAACAAAATCCTCATATGCAACGATATACTCTGCATAACCACCATTAACATCCCTGCCTGTTGCAACAAAAAAATCACAGAGGTTTTCATTTCCAGAAGCACAATACTCGCAAACTCCACATGACTTAAAAATCCAGCCAATACCTACCCTATCTCCTTTCTTGAAATTGTGTGCTTTTTCTCCGCTATCGACAATTTCTCCTATTACCTGATGACCTAAAATTACAGGATATACTGCAGGAGGGGTTCTCCCTTCTATTTCATCAAGATCTGTTCTGCATACCCCGCAGGCAGAAATCTTAATAAGAACCTGGTTTTCTTCTGGTTTTGGTACAGGGATATCAATGGGCTTTAGAGGTTCTTCTTTTGAAACATCCACTACTCTTTCAATTATCATTGCTCGCATTGTTTTCTTCCTTATTGTATCTCTCCATGCTGAGAGAAATCATAAACTCAGGGAAGGAATTTTTGCTATTTTATGCTTTTTCAGTCAATGAAGTTGAATAAATAAGAAGTTTATAAGAATTTGTGGGCAGGGGAGGATTTGAACCTCCGTAGGCAAACGCCGGCAGATTTACAGTCTGCTGCCATTTCCACTCGGCCACCTACCCAGAATAATCTCACCCGTCCCGCCGTAGACGGCACAACTTTTGAGGCCCGTATTAAAGGTGGGCGCCTCCCTGAACACCGCGACCGCCGGTACCCTGGCCTGTCTTGTATGTCAGACTTGGCTCCCTTTTTATTAGTGTTGGCTCAAAGTTTTCACCTTCCGTCCACGCACGGGACAGGCAAAAGTATAATACCAGAAAAAATCAATAATGTAAATACAATTCGGTGGTGTGAATAATAATACGCATTTTTAGAAGGTCGATGATAAAAGGACAGAAACGTTTAGGAATAAGGGGACAAAAAAATAAAAGGATGGATAGCACAATAGATAATATTTTTATCTGCATAAAAGGGTTGGGGTTCTGACAGTCGCTTAACGTTTTTGCGTTGTCAGAACCCCTGGGAATGGAGGAACCACTTCTTTGACTTACATATAATAGACGAATCAATATCAAAAAAGTTTATATGTAATACAGGCAATAAATTATTTTGTAATATGTATAAAAAAATTTATGAAGCGAAACAGGAGAAGAACTTCATCGAGACCTGAATTGTTATCAGATTTTCGCTTTTCTGGAGTATCAATTGATTTATTTTGTCTGTATTAAATTTGCATAGAGATTATAAAGTATGTAATAATAACTCTGTATGATACAGGAAAATTTTATATTTTCTAAGGTAGAATCTCCACTACCAGAGAAACTGGTCGACGATTTACTGGGAATGTGGACAGAGATTTTTGGGCAGGATTATCTATCAAACCAGAATATAAGACCTGTGCTTCTTGGAAAAGAGAAAAAATACAATAGAGACATTGTTTTCCTTGCCCAGCACAAAGAAAAAATCATAGCAACATCTCACCTTACAATAAGTAGATTTGATAAAAGAATTGGAGGTATTGGAGAAGTTGCCACAGATAAACAATACAGGTCAAAAGGACTTGCGAGAAATCTTTGTTCAATGGCAATTGAGGAGTTTGAGGGGAAAAATGGAGAATGGCTTTTTCTCGGAACATCAAACCCAGTTGCAGCACGGCTTTATAATTCACTCGGATGGAGGTTTGTTCCTGGAACAAAGGTAATGATGAGAATCACAGGATTAAAATCCCCTGAAGATTTTTTTCGCTATTATAGAAAGCAGATAAAATCCAATAATATCAAAATTGTCAGCGGTAGCCCAGGTTTTAGATTACAGATAATACCCCCGATAATTTTTCCTCACGACGAAATTATTCTTGATTATAACACTGGCATTTTTTCAACAAGGTGGTTTGTTCAGAAATCATGTATGGGTCTGTATCCGAGATATGAAAGGATCTGTAGCGATGGCACATGGTTTGTTGCTGTTAGCAATAAATTCGTCTCTGGAATTTCGAGTGTAAGATTTCAGGAAGAAAAAACTGCCCAGGTTGATGGATTTTGTTCTATCAACAATACATCTGTGCTTTCAGGTTTATACAGAAAAACAATAAGATTTGCAATTAACAATGGCGCCTGCCATATCCATATGGTAGCAGACAGGGCAGACGCAAAGAAAAATGAATTTCTTGTGAAGATGGGCTGTGTACAAACAAATGAAACCATAAAGATTGAATCAAAAGAAGGAATCCTCGACCTCGTTGTATACGAATATCCAATTACTGCAAGAAAAAAGACAAAATGACTCTCGAGAAGATTGAGAGATATTTTGAGTTTCAAAAGCGAAAAACCAACTGGGCCACAGAAATAAGAGCAGGCTTTACTGTTTACCTTACTATGGCTTATATCCTTTTTGTGAATGCAATTATCTTGAAAGATGCTGGAGTTCCCTTTAATGCGTGTGTTGTTGGAACTGCACTTGCTGCAGGAATTTCTTCAATACTTATGGGAGCAGTTGCAAATTTTCCTGTTGCTCTTGCAGCAGGGATGGGGTTAAACAGTGTACTTACCTATAATATTGTTATAGGACAAGGTGTAACCTGGCAGGTTGGAATGGGTCTTGTTTTTCTTGATGGCATTGTTGTTTTTATACTGGTGTTGGTGGGTATGCGTGAAGCAATTATGAATGCTATACCTGTATCATTGAGACACGCAATAGCAGTTGGGATTGGAATGTTTCTTTCGCTTATCGGGCTTTTGCATTCAGGGATTGTGGTTGTGGATAAAAATATCCTTTTGCCTTCTCCTGGTAATTTTTCAAATATTTCAACAATTATTTCTGCATCCGGAATACTTATCACTGCGATTTTCGTAGTGTTAAGAATAAAAGGTGCAATCTTACTCGGGATTTTGATTACAACAGTACTTTCACTTCTGGCAGGAATTTCTACATTACCAACAAAAATTAACATGCCTGATTTCAGTGCAATAGGAGCCCTTGATATAAAAGGTGCGCTGAAATTATCCCTTTTCCCATCTCTTTTTGCTTTTATCATCGTTGATTTTTTTGATACACTGGGAACTGTTACTGCTATTGGTTATCAGGCAAATCTTGTTGATTCGAAAGGGAAAATTGAAAAGATTAAGGCAGTGCTTGGAATAGATGCAATTGGTGCAATGTTGGGTGGACTATTTGGTGCAAGTTCCAATACATCATATATAGAATCAGCAGCAGGTATTATGGAAGGTGGAAGAACCGGCATAACAGCAATTGTTGCTGGAGTTTTATTTCTTATCAGCGTTTTTATTGCACCTTTTGCCTCTATTGTTGGTTCGCAGGCGACTGCACCCGCACTTGTTATTATTGGTTTTTTAATGATGCAGAGCATAACACAGATAAACTTTGAAGAAATTGAAAGCGCAATTCCTTCATTTATTGTCATTATTTCAATACCTTTTACCTATTCAATATCCCATGGAATTGGTTATGGATTTATCACATATGTTATTCTGAAAATTGCAAAGGGTGAATTCAAAAAGGTTCATCCTCTGATGTATGCGGCATCAATTATTTTTGCTGCATATTTTATTATTGAAACATAACCGGAGGTAAATATGGGAGGGTTTCTTTTAGGAATTCTGATAGTATTCTATGTTTTGATTCTTCCTATTGTTCTTCTTGTTGATATCACAAGATTGCGTAGACGAATTGATAATATTGAAAAGGTTATTGAAAAAGAACCAATTATTAGGCAAAAAACAATTGAATCTGTTGTAGGGACTTTAGAGAATCAAGAGCCAGCAAAGACAGATGTTCTACAGGAAAAACATCCTGTAAACTGGGAGATTGAACTCGGAAGAAAATATTTCTACTGGATAGGAATATTTATATTTCTGGTTGGTGTCGCATTGTTTTTGAAGTATGCATTTGAAAATAAATGGTTCAATGAGGTTATCAGGATTATCATAGGAATTGTTTCTGGGACTTTGTTTATGTATGCAGGGAATCGGTTAATTAATAAATATAGGCAATTTTCCCTCGGTCTTTTTGGAATAGGCATTGTCATATTTTATCTTTCCTTTTTCACTGCCAACAATTTTTATCATATTATTCCATATTCCATATCTTTTTTTATGATGATTCTTATAACTGCTCTGTGTGTAGTTTTAACCCTTGCTTATGATAGTATATTTCTTGCATTTATTGCGCTTATTGGAGGTTTTCTTACCCCCTGCATACTTGGAGGACCTGAAATTTCAATGCTTACTGCTTTTTTCGGCCTATCATCATACCTGCTTTTGCTGAATGCAGGATTTTTAACAATAAACATATTCAAGCCATGGAGGATTCTACCTGTTTTTGCAATGCTTTTTACTTATGGACTTTTTTATTTCTGGATATATGACTTTTATAATGCACAATTTTTTGCTGGGGTTATTTCCTGCATATCTATTTTCTTTTTTGTTTATCTTGTTTTTATTCTTTCAAGGTCAGGTTCACGCCATAGTGTAAAACCTCTGGATTTTTTCTTGACTGTTGTTAATATCTTTGCATATTCAGGATTTGTATTCTACCTTGTTAATTCTATAGCGCCTGACTTAAAAGGTATCTCTGCAGTTATTCTTGCCTTTATACTGACGTTTGCGGTTTTTGTTTATAGAAAAAAGGAATACAGGGATGAAAACATCATCCTGCTTCTATTGGGTGCATCTCTTATACTATTGACGATTGCCTTCCCCTTATACCTGAAAAATACATATATAACAATATCCTGGATATGTGAGGCGCTACTTATATTCTGGCTTGGTTTAAGGATTCCATCAACATTTATGAGAATCTTTGGATACATAGTTTTTATTCTTTCAATATGCAGATTTCTTGGATTTGATACACATCCCCAATGGACAATATATACACTGTTCAATGAAAGATTCATTACAGGTATGTGTATTGTTATTTGTTTATTCCTCTCATCAGCGCTTTCAATGAAACGGATGAATATTCTTCCTGAAAAAGAAAAGAGATTTCCCGGATTGTTGGCGGGTATTGCCAATATTCTAATCTTTATTATTCTAACAATAGAGGTTCATGATGCCTGTAGAAGTATTATAAGAAGTAGATATATTGAACAAATGATATTAAGCATTTCATGGGCATTATATGCAGGAATTCTTTTGTCCATAGGGATGATATTCAAAGTAAAAATGGCGCGTTATTTTGCTCTTATATTTCTCGGACTTTCAATACTTAAGGTTATGTTTCTGGATTTATTTTCAGCAGGAAAGGTATATCGTATTATTGTATCAATTGTCACAGGAGCAATATTGATTATAGTGGGGTTTGTCTATCACAGAAAAAAGGAGATATAAACAATGATGAAAAAAATTGTGTTTATTTCTTCTTTAATATTCTTTTTTTGTTTTACCTGTTTCGCTGATTTTTCAGTTTCAAGATGGAAATTCAAGAAGGAACTTTTTATCAAGGATGGCGTTGCCGATATTGTTGAACTGCAGATTGATACAGAGATTCTTTCAAACTCAAAGCCCGACCTTGCTGACCTGCGTATTATTTCAGAAGACAACAAAGAAATACCATATCTCGTTTCACTGAAAAAAGAAATAAGAAAAACAGTTGAATATCATCCTGTGATGCTTAATAAATCATTTATTCCTGACAGTCATACACTGGTCGAATTTGATATGGGTAATCAGAGGGTCTTGCATAATTGCCTTGTTCTTAATATTTCTGCAAGCAACTATACCAGATGGGTTGAAGTAAAAGGAAAAAATAATGGGAAATGGTATACACTTACAAGAAGTGGTTTTATTTTTAGTCATTCAATTCCAGAAGCAGGGGTATCTGTCTCGAGCACAAGGATACCATACCCATTAACTGACTACAGGTATATCCGTGTTATCATCCATGGTGGAGCACTTGATGTTCAGGGTGCAACACTATTAAGAGAAGATCTTATACCCGCGCAGGAAATAAAATACCCCATCAGTGTAAAAGAAATGGGCAAATCAAAAGACGGGAAGTTTATGGAATATCTTATTGATACATCAGTATCAGGACTTCCACATTATCGACTTGAGATTCAAACAAACCAGAAAAATTTCCACAGAAGGGTTATTGTTTCACCATATCAAGACATCTCAGAATCTTCTCAAAATCAGATTCAATATAAAGGAACAATATACTCATTCCACACAAAAGAGTATTCAGAATCAAACAAAAGCATTGTTTATCCAGAAAATAATGCAAGATATTTAAGGGTGTTTTTATATCACTATGATGACCAGCCACTTGCTGTAGAAAATTTCAACCTTTATGGAATTGTAAGAAAGATTTCATTTCCCTTTTCTGCCCTCGAAAATAAACAAAGAATCTTTCTTTATTATGGAAATAAAGATGCAAACGCTCCAGTATATGATTTTGAAAAATATCAATCCTACCTGAAACCCCCAAACATTATTATGTGTGTCTCTGGGAATCAAGAAAATAATCCATTATTTAAAGCTTCTCCCTTTGAAAAATTTGATAAAAACAAGAGATTACTTCTTGGCATAATCATGGCATTTGCTGCAATCATCCTTGGTTTTTTCATTATAAAAAATATGAGGGGAATAATAAAAGGCACAGACAAAAATCAATAAGGATAATCTTTAAAGTGCAATTTTTTTCTTTAAAATTTTAAAATACTGTATATTTCAATGAAATCGACCGATGGGATAAATATAAGCAAAAAGAAAATTTTATCTTTCTTCAATATCTTTTTTTGTTGCGTAAAGAACCTCAGAGATTGTGGTTATACCTTGAATTACCTTCTGGATTCCATCCTCTCTCAGGGTTTTCATACCAAATTTTCTTGCGATTGAGGTAAGTGTATTTGTGGAAGGATCCCTCATTGTTGTTCTCCTTAATTCCTCATTCATAACCATAAGTTCATGAAGACCTGTTCTTCCCCCATATCCGGTTCCTTTGCAAAGATGGCATCCCTTTCCTCTGTAAAATCTTACATCTGCTCCAATAAGTTCAGGACTTAATTCCTTAACCTCTTCATCTACTGGTTTATAAACCTCTTTACAATTTGAACATATTGTTCTTACAAGCCGTTGACTTAAAACTCCAATAAGAGAAGATGCAAGAAGATATGATTCCACTCCCATATCCAGAAGTCGTATAACTGCGCCCGGCGCAGTATTTGTATGTAATGTGGCAAGAACAAGTTGACCTGTTTGCGCTGCCCTGAATGCAATCGCTGCACTATCAAGGTCTCTTATTTCTCCTATCATAACAACATTTGGGTCTTGTCTGAGGATTGAACGAAGTGCTGATGCAAATGTTAGCCCTGCCTTCTGGTTTATCTGTATCTGGTCTATGTTTTTAAGATGATACTCAACAGGATCTTCAACAGTAATGACTTTTTTATGCACATTATCTATTTCATTCAGGGAAGAATATAGCGTTGTTGTTTTTCCAGAACCAGTAGGACCTGTAACAAGAAGCATCCCATATGGTTCATCAAGAAGCATTCTCCATCTGTGTAATATCTCGGGCAGAAACCCTAATTGCTCGAGTCCTGTGATAATATTTGCTTTGTCGAGTACCCTGAGAGCAACCATTTCTCCAAATATTGTTGGAAAAGTTGAAACCCGTAAATCAACGCTTCTACCCCCAACCCTTGTTTTGAAGTACCCGTCCTGGGGTACCCTTTTTTCAGAAATATCAAGGTTTGAGAGAACCTTGATATGAGAAACAATAGACGGATAGAGTTCAACCGGTGGAGGCGGGAATTCATACAGAAGTCCATTTATCCTGTATCTCAATCTTGCACCATCTTCTTCAATCTCGAGGTGCACATCTGTTGCCTTAAGGTCAATTGCCTGCTCAATCATAGAAGCAACAGTACTTTCTGCATTTGCCTCTTTATCAAGTTCCCTGAGTTTTACTGGTTCGTATACTCTTTCTGATGATTGACTTACAGGGCTGATAATATCAAGTCCAACCTGAGAAAAGTATTTATCAAAACTTTTTCTTAAATCTGATTCTTTCACAAGACGTGTTTCAACATCAAGCCCGGAAATTTTTTTTATCTGCTGGAGGGTTTCTTCATCAAGTGGATCAACCATACCGCACACAATCCTGGTTTTTGACTTAAATATTGGAATTGTTTGATATTTTCTACAGGTAAATTCTGGCAGAGAATTAAGTACTTCCTTTTCTATATTCATTTCTTCAAGGTTAATCGTAGGAATATGAAACCTGTGCAGCACAAAATCATACCATGCTTCAGAATTCATAAGTCCGAATCTTACAAGAAGATATCCAAAAGGACTGCCTGTTTTTTGTTTTTCTTTAAGAACAAGATCAATCTGTTCCTGTGAAAGGCCAAGTACCTCAATAAGTTTTTCAATAGCAGGGTGATTATCCATTATTTTAGAAGGGGTTGAACAATCTTTTCAAGTTCACCTTCCATAAACATTCCAATTTTTTTCCCTCCAGGTACAAGATTACCCTGTTTATCTATAATAAAAGTTGTCGGAACAGCAGTAATATTACCATATGTTTGCTCAATACTGCTGTCAGACATTACAACAGGATATGTAATCTTATATTGTTTTACAAGGTTTTTAACATCTTCTATCTTACTGTTAACGGCAACACCAATAATTACAAGACCCTCATCCTTATATTTTTCGTATGTCTTAACAAAATCAGGGATTTCCCTTTTACACGGTGGGCACCATGTTGCCCAGAAATTCAAAACAACAACCTTTCCCTTTAATGCAGAAAGTGATACCTGCTTACCCTGAATATCAACAAGTTTAAAGTCAGGCGCTTTTGTTGCTGAATAAACAACAAACACTCCGATAAAAGCCATAACCATTAAAACTCCAATCTTTCTTAATATATCCATAAGTCCTCCTTTTTAGGTTTCAGGTAGATTATACCATCAAACATTTGACGATTAAACAATGAAAATAGATTAATCAAAAAGTTTCAATAGTATTCTGAGTAATTATAAAAATGTATTTGTCGACAACAGGATTGTGGATTGAAAAAGTCAAAAATTGTAAAATGAATGAAAGTCGAGGAGGAAAAATATGGATACCTTTAAAATGTCTGATTTTGGCGCACATACTGATAATTCAAAAATAAATACATCAAACATTCAAAAAGCAATTGATACCTGCAACAAAAATGGCGGGGGAAGTGTTATATGTGATAATGGTTCTATTAAAACAGGTACATTAATAATAAAAAGCAATGTAGAACTTTGTATTGAGGCAGGAAGTAAAATTATTGGAAGCGAAAATCTGGAAGATTACAAAGATCTTGTTGCGCCTGGCTTTAAGCCAGGGGAAGGCATCGAGAAAAGTAAAAATGCCCTGATTCTTGCATCTTTTGCTGAAAATATTTCAATCACAGGAAAAGGCGAAATCAATGGCTCTGGACTTTCCTTCTATGACCATAAAACAGCGGATGCAAATGGGAAATTCGCCAAACCCGAAACCCAGAGACCAAGGATAATAATGTTTTACAGATGTAAAAATGTTTTGATAGAGGATGTATCCTTTGTTGATTCTGCCTGCTGGACAATCTGGTTGATGCAATGTGAAAATGTTTGTATCCATAGGATTAAAATTTCTGGAGATAAAAAGATGAGAAACATTGATGGAATAGATATTGATGCTTGTTGTAATGTTACTGTAAGTGATTGTATTATTGACACTGAAGACGATTGTATTGCAATTCGCTCGATGAAAAATCTCTATGATAAAGTTTCTGTGTGCGAAAACATTACACTGACTAACTGCACATTAAAGACACAGTGTAATGGTATACGGGTGGGATGTTCAGGAGATGGTGAAATAAAAAATTGTGTCTTCAGCAATATTGTTATTTCTGAAAGTACTAACGGCATCATATTTCAAAATCCAAAATACTACCTGCCAGATGGAATTACCATAGGACCAGATATCCATGATATCCTTTTTGACAATATCATTATCAAATGCCTTAGATATCCTGTGTGGCTATTTATAGAGGACGGTATTAAATTAAAACAACTTTCTGATTTAACATTTTCAAACATAAAAATTTCTTATTGTGGAGGTCCTCTGTTGATTCAGGGAAGCAAAGAAACAAGCATTTCTGACATCAGATTTACCAATGTACAGATAAATACTGGCGGAGAAGATGCTATCCTGTGTCAGAGGTGTAGAAACATAAAATTTGATAACCTGGATATTGTTGGTGTATAAAATAAAAGGCAGAGCACCGTAAAAATTGATAGAATTTTGTGCTGATATTCTCGAGACATATGAAAGGTATAACATAAATAGTCACATTAAGTGGGAAAAATAACCATCAGGCAGTCCCTTATTTTTTAATTCTTACAAGTTTCCAGACATCAGGCGTCATATTATTTCCAGCAACCATCCACAAAGCATTGTCATAAACAAAAACACTCGCAGCATGTCTTGCTGGCCAGGGTGTATCAGGAACTTCAATCCAGTTTTTGCCATCTTCTGAATACCATACGTCTTTTCTATTTCCACCTTCCCTGTGATATCCTTCCATTACCCATAATTTCCCATCAAATACAGCAACATCATGATATTGTCTCGGATGCCAGGGTGTATTTTTGCATACACTTTCCCAGTTAATTCCATCTTTTGAACTCCATACATCATTATAAAAAATTCTTTCTGGTTTACCTGGTGTATCATAGGTTCCACCACCACAGATCCAGATTCTACCTTTGAATACTGTACCTCCACCAATCATTCCCCTTGGTGCCCACTCACAATTATCAGCAACCTTTTTCCAGTTTTTTCCGTCCTCACTGCACCAGACATCAGAGTAGAAAATTTCTGGCGCAGGTGCAAACTGTGGAAGTGTTTGCCCGCCAATTACCCATATTTTATCCTTAAAAACTACTGTATAGTGCAGTACCCTTGGGCCCCATGCAACATTATCAGAAACGCATTCCCAGTTTATGCCATCAGAACTTTTCCAGATATCATTTTGATAATGATGCTGGTTTGCGTCTCCGCCGATAATCCACATATACCCCTTAAAAACAATATAACCAGCAGTATGTCTTCCTTCCCATGGAGCGTATGTTATTAAATTCCACTTCTTCCCGTCTTTTGATGACCAGACCTCATTGTTGCATGTTTTCGGGAAATGAACCTTATCAGAAGGATTCCAACCACCAAAAAGCCACATCCTGTTTTTGAATACAATCGCTCCTGCTCCGTCTCTTGGAGCAAAACCTGCATTTTCTGTTATTTTTATCCATTGATATTCAGGCATTCTTTCTCCGTGTTTTTGCTGACAAAAAACAGAATATACACCTATTAATAATGTTAGAAATAATACTGTTCTTGAAATTCTCATAATAGTAAAATCTTCATAGCAAAATAAAATCTCTTTCTATTTTTTTTGCATTCTCAATATCCTTTGTGGAGAATTCAAACCTTTCGAATTTCTGGTCAAAGAATTCTTCGAATCCATTTACAAGTACTGAAACAATTCTTTCAAAATCAGGCACTTCTGTTAATATCTCAGATAGAGATATAATCTTTGTAAAATCTGGTTTCTGAAGGAAAATACTTTTCCACAGGTTTTGTCTGACATCAATAAGCAAACTTCCGTGTTGAAGAAAAGATGTCCTGTCTTTTCTCTGGGCGCTTCCAATAATTTTTTTACCATCAATAACAAGGTCGTGTCTTGTTGATAGAGAAAAACAATCTCTGTTGGTAAGGGATGGTTCCCTGCCGACTGAGGTACCTCTCCATTGAACATCAACCCCGAGTTTCTTCAATCCTGATTTTAGTGCACCGCAGATTTTTTCATAAGAGGATAATGGACCAGGGAAAAATTTCTCATCATTTGCAGAGGAAAAACTATATGTTATTTCTTTATCGTGGAAGATTGCACTTCCTCCGGTTATTCTTGCCACAACAGGGATATTATTCTTTTTACAAAAATCTGTATCAACAAGATTTTCTGGCTTCTGATTTGTTCCAAGAGAAACCCCTGATGGTTTCCAAGTGTAAAACCTTAAAATTCCTGTATCTAAATTTGCCTTAGCAATATTCCACATTATACTGTCAAAAGCCATATTCATTGCTGGTGAAATATCTTTTGTGATGGCAACAAGCCAGTGTTTTTTTGTCATTTTTTAATTCTGGTTCAAAATGAATGCAAAACAGGGTTAACAGACATGCTTCAACCCAGAATCACCAATTTTGAATTTTTCCTTGATTCTGGCTATTTTAGCATATCAATGAAAAAAGGAGAAAGCGCCCCTGGCCTGACTTGAACAGGCGGCACGCGGTTTAGGAAACCGCTGCTCTATCCAAACTGAGCTACAGGGGCTTATAATCAATGGGAATTTATCAGTTTACCTTAATTTATTATATCATAGCGACCAATTTTTATCAGGGACTGAGATACCCTGGTGTCGTGTCTTATAAATCTCTTTATTTTTGTTTTTTCTCTCGACACGACACTTTAGGAGGGGGCAAGCCCCCTGCCTAAGGATCCGCAACTGCGGATCGATTCTCCCCCAAACATGAGGGACTTTATCCCTCATACTCCCTTGCAGTGTGCTGTACTGGGTTTTCGAATGTATCCTTGCTATTGGAATCAGCACACTGGTGTCGTGTCTCTTTTCAATCTTTCTTTATGCCACCACGCAAGATATTACATCACAGATGTTTTTGTGTAAAGACCACTGTCGAAATTCATTCAAACACAGATATTTTTATCTATTTCAGATACCAAAAAAATCTGTACATATTATATGAATTTTATAAGTATTTACACACTCTTCTCAGAATATTAGACAAAAAACATATAATAATTTACTATAACAAGAAACAACTTTTACCTTGTCTGATTTTCTTTACAAAACAAGGG
>MWDQ01000051.1 GCA_002070645.1 candidate division TA06 bacterium ADurb.Bin131 | reverse complement strand
ACATCAATCCGTATAAACCTGTCTTAACATGAGGACCTGGTGAAAAATTTCTCAGCGGGTCAAAAAAAATCCTGTTTGTCGTTGCAAGCAAAACCCAGGCAGTTCCACAGGAAATAAGCACTTTATTCTTTTTACACGCACCAGATCCAAAACTTGCGCAATACTGGTCATGTCCTCCTACCAGAACTGGAATCCCACTTCTTAAACCAGTTTCCCGGGAAACATCTTCTTTCAATGTACCAGCGACATCTCCTGCCTCTGCAATTTCTGGCAACATCTGCTTTTTTATTCCGATAATTTCGAGGATTTCCTCGTCCCAGGTACCTTTTTTTATATTGTATAGTGTAGTTATTGCAGCATTTGTATGGTCAAGAACAAAATTACCGGTAAAATAATGGTTTATATAATCAGCAACAAAAGAAATACGTTCAATCTTCTTAAAACATTCAGGTTGATATTTTTTCAGCCAAAGTAATATAGCAAGACATGACCACCCACCCGGGACATAGCCTGTTTTCCTGTAAAAGAAGTCCTCGCCATATCTGCTGACAACAAACCTCGCAATATCCTTTGCTCTGTTATCAAGCCATGTTATCCCAGGCATTAAAGGAAACCCATTTTTATCAAGAAGAACAAATGTCCCACCCTGAAAACTTCCGCTGATTCCAATTATTTCTTTCCTGCTTTTTATTTGAGAAATACCCTTTCTTAAAGCATAAATCCAGTCATCGCTATTTTGTTCTGCAAACAATGGTTGAGGAAAGAAAATTTGATTTTTTATAGAAAAGGATTGAAGTATTGATCCGTCCAATGAATATGTAAAAATCTTTGTATTTGTTGTGCCACTATCAAATGAAAGAATTTTTTCCATTTTTCAAATTTTAAAAAACTCCATCCCGAGGATATCAGATAACATTCTTATATCATCCGTAAAATCACCATATGCCATCGCAAGATGGTGTGTTCCACCAAGTAGACTATAATCAGTTAAAAATTTTCTTACATCACCATTGATCCTTAAAAGAAAATGCGGTGCTGTAATATCAGGAAACAATTTAGTATCCTCAATATAACCATTTGTTGTAATCATACGAAAGCCATTTTCTCCGCATGGTGCAAGATTAAAAAGGGTGATATTCCCGGGTTTCAACTGAAACAAAAACATTGCTGTGCTGGTATTAGCGCAGGAAATGCTCATATCTTTTTTTATAAGTTTTATCTCTTCTGGATTTTTTGCCATAAGAAGATTGGATTCTCCCATATGAGACATAAAAATCCTGTTGTTTTTATAGTCGGTTGAAAACATTTCAGTAAACATTGCTGTTTTTGCAAGTTTATTAAGAATCCAAACGCTTATCGCACCCAGGGCGTCTCCCTCACCAGCATAACCCACACCTTCTGACATCATCTTTGATATTGATGCAAATGGAATTGCTTCACATCCATATTTACCTTTGAAACAAGTAAAATTTATAGTTATTGCTTCTATTCTGTATTCCTCAATGAATTTCCTGATACCATACTCAAGCCGAATTTCATTCTCGAGTGTTTTGTCGTCAAGATTATTATCAATAATATATTTCTTCTTATCGTCCATCATTGTTTTTTGAATAACTTTTCGAGGCACATTACCTGCTGATTCTGAAAGATGATTTATATCAATATTAATTACAGTTGGTCCAAGATTCTTTTTAATAAAACTATTTGGAACAGAAAAATCACCCATATCCTTGAATATCCCACCAATTCTTCCAACTCTTATTCTCTGAAGATCATTTGCTACACAGGCGCATCTGCACCATTTTTCAACCTCCAGAAGTGTATCTTTTTGTTTTGAGTGTCCTGTGATAAGAGAAAATGGAATTTTATTCCTGAGCAGTAAACTTGTAAGATCCTGAACTCCGTGCATTCCATGATTGTTCATCATATCTTCACCTGAAAAATTTTCGGATATTTCCATAATCTGCTGGGTATTCCAAATAAGTACAGGAATGTTGTATTTTTTCAAAACTGGTTCAATGATTAAACTCGGGCTGTAAGATAGAAATATTATAATAATTCCATCAACATTAAGTTTTTTCATCTCTTGGAAGGACTTGTCTACTTTATCACGCGCATATAAAGCAGGAAATGAAATAGTATCCGCAAACCAAAAATTTTCTTTAACAAAACATTTAAAATATCTATCAAGATTATCCACAAAATCAGGAATTTTTTCCTTATAAAGCCCTGCGGTAACTCCGATAACTCCAATCAATGGTTTTCTCATTCCTGTCTTCCAATAGTATCTTCGGTTTCAGTCAATTCCTTTAAGTGTCTTGCCTCGGCGAAAAATTCCTCGGGGTCCATATCCCGTAAGAACGTTAAACCTCTGGTAGCTCTAATACGGGGGACTGGGTTTGAATAAAAAAATTCTCTTCCAAGGCAGATTTTCAACATTGCGTATTGATCGGCCATAATCTTCTGGGCAAGGTCGCAAAATGGACCATCATATTCATAACTTGGAAAAGACGCGCTCCTTTGAGAACCAAAACAAATATTAAAAGCACTTTTAATTATTGCAAAAGAATTCATAGAAACAGGCACAATAATATCTGCTTCAGATGGGTGAAATCTATACCATATATTTCTATATCCCCATACCCGAACCTTCTTTTCAGGATGTTTTTCGAGATATAGTTTTAATGCAGCTGCTATTGCCTGAAGAACTTTATAATGGGTATCAGGACCGCTTGCTTCTGGATCCATAGCAACAGTTATCACATCAGGGGAAATTTTTTCAATAAGTGAGAAAACCGGCTTTATATCTTCCTGTAATTGGGGCTTTCTTGTGAATATATCCCCTGTATAAAAGGGTAGTCTCATATGAAATATGTGGTCATAATTAAACCCGAGATGAGCCCATAAAAGTTCTTCTTCCCATTCTCTTATCATTCCCTTGAGCATTTGAACATCAGGCACATCTTTTTTCCCGGGATAAGAGGTTTCAAAATAATTAAAAAACCAGGAAATTTTTCTTTTGATAGAAGATATATCCTGATCCTTAATAATTGAGATTATATTTCTTAATAATCTTCTTGAAGATGCCTCATTTTGAATCTCTACGCTATTTGCCGCTACACCATCAAGGTAATGATAAATATCCCTGATTGTTGCAATGGTATTGTCTGGATTAAAATATCCTTTGTCCGATAATTCTCTGTATTGACCAGTTTTGAGAAATTCCTCAAGTTTTTTTAACTGCATAACCACATAGGCATTTGTAACAGATGTAAAACCACTCGTAAGGGTCGCAAAATAATGGCTATTACTCGGATTTCTTACAAGATGAATTATGTATGGCATGTAACCAAGCATAATATCATCATGATGCGGACCTGTATGCAAAAATTTTGTATCTCCAATATTTTTTGTACCTTTTTCTATTTTTTCCTTTAGAGTACTTTCCAATGATAATATTGTCTGTTTAATATCAAGCCCTTTTTCAACAAGAACACTACCTTTCCCATCGGATAAAAGATCAGATACTGTTAAAGAGTTTAATCTCCTGTTTAATTTGACCGCTATGTCTATAACAATTCGGTTGATATCCATAGGAGGTATTGATTTATTTTCCTTCAGTTGTTTTATCTCTCTTTCAGTAAGTAACCTCGCAGCTCCAGTGGTAACAAAAAAACAAGATCCTACCAGTTTACTAAGAGCAGTTGCAGGATAAATAATTGAAGGAGGGTTCATCACAGCATCCCTTACAACGGATGCTTTGCTTTCGCCTGCAGCGTTAATAATAATTGAAGAAGTAGGATTAAGAGTAATGGTTTCGATCCCAACTGTCATTACAATCTTACCCCTTGAAATTTCTATTCCACCAAGGTCAGAAGCGGCAGCCGCAGCAGTTTCATAATTAATAGGAGTAAGACGTGTAGTACTAAAATGGTCGGACCCTCTTATATTAAAACCAATATGTCCATCAGGACCAATACCCCCGAGGAAAAATCCAATCCCTCCAATTTCCCTTATCTTTTGCTCGTACTCCATTGCATACTGATCCATATCAAGTATTGTTTCCTGTTGCCGCTGTTCCTGTCTATTAACTGGCTGCCTGTATCTTAAAGATAAATCAACCTTACCATCAGGAAATATCTCACCAAGATTTACATCTGGATTACGAGGCGATATCCATGTATTCATAAGCATTGCCTTTTTTTCATCAAGCCCGAATTTTTTAATATAGAATTTCTTAATATAATTTATGAAACTATTTTCATGTTCTGGATTTACAGGAAAAAATTCATCTATCTGAACAAAAACAAATGTCATCATATCTGGTTTGTTTGAAAAATCCAGATTATATTGTTCGAGAAGTTTTTTTATATTCCTGTCTTCCCATTTTTTCAAAATCAATGAGGTCCAGTATATGAAATGTTCGGGCGTTTTGCCTGTTGGAAGGGAAATTGTACCCCCTGGATTCTTTTGACACCACTCAATAAACCTGATTGCTGTAATCTTACCTAAACTTGGAAAATCCGAAACTTCAAGAACCCGTATCTTTTCTTGAGGCGCGTACTTCGCCTTAAAACCAGATTGTTTTATAGCGATTAACTCAACATCAGAAGAATAATCATATGTTCTCATTCTCTCTCCCATAAAAAATTTACTTATATCTTATAAACCTCCACTCCTCATATCTATGAAAATCAAATTTCGTTATTGGACTACAGGTTGTGACCTCATTTATATTCTTTTGATATATAGAATAATCGTATCTTCCGAGATTAATCAACCAGATATCATCAGGTAATGGGGCTTTTTTAAGAGATGGTAAAGATCTAAATGGGATTGCTATTTCAACGCTCCAGTACTCATCAATATCCTCCCAGTTATTTAAGGTGCCCTTAACCTTAACTGCTGTTTTCAATCCTGGACAGTTCCATTTTGCAAACCTTAAAAACATATTGCCAGCAAGAGTTCTGTTACCAAGGTAAGCATCGAGAACTATATTTCTCGGTGAAACCTCAAATTCGTAATACGGGTCTTTTGATAGATTCGGCTTTAGAAAAACTTCCACAACATCTTCATCATAAAGTAAACTATCTCTTTTTTCATAGATACCCCATATATCCATATCATACATAATAAACCCTATATAAAGATATTCATCATCATAAAGACAGAATGCCTTTGTTTCCATATCTGGTTTTTCGAAAGAAATAATTCTTACAAAATCAATCTTTTCCGCATTTTTCCAGGCAGGTTCATTAAGCCACCCATCAACAATAATCTTCCCGTGTGCACGATTACAAACAATTTCTGGTGATTCAAAATCTTCTGCTTTTATAAATGGTTGAATGCAGGGTAAAAAAATAAAAAGGCAGAAAATTGGATATAAACTTTTTTTGTTTTTACACATAATCGTATCCTGTAAAGTTTTACAAAATGTAAAACGCTATTCTTTGTCTCCCCTTTTTCATTTTTCAATTAGCGAATATTTTCTCATAACCGGCTATACTAAAAACTTATCTGTGCCTGTTATCTACTCGTACTGTCAAACTGTTCTATTTTTTCTGCTTACAAGAATTTCCACTTCTCTTAAAAGTAAATAAGCCAGATGTTTTTTTGTACAAAGAACTTTTTTTATCCTTCCATCAGAAAAAAGTAAAAACATCTCTGTTTTCTTTAAGGTGTTCCCAAAATTCGAAACCGGGTTTGCCACAATTAAATCCACTTTTTTCTTTTTTAATTTCTTTTTTGCATTTTCAAGAATATTTTTGCTTTCGAGAGCAAAACCGACGACAATCTGGTTTTCTTTTTTACCCATGGAAATACATTGTAGAATATCCGGGTTAGGAACAAGTTTAAGATTCCATTCCTTTTTTATTTTTATTTTCTGCTTATATACTCTCGCAGGTCTCCAATCAGAAACTGCTGCTGTCATAATAAGAACATCAACAAACTGAAAGTTTTCCTCTACCCTATTTTTCATCTCGAGGGCTGACTCAACAGAAATCACTTTTATTCCTTTTAATTGCGGAATATTACAGGGACCCGCAATAATTATTACATCATAACCTCTTTCTTTTGCTCTCTCCGCTATTAAAAACCCGAGCGTTCCTGTTGAAGGGTTACTTATAAACCTCACAGGATCAATATATTCTCTTGTTGGTCCTGCTGTAATAAGAATTCTCATTGATTGTTCTGCACTGTGGCAAGATATTCAATCTCTGCCTGAATAAAATGATCAATCTCCCCGTCCATCACAGCTTCAACATTTCCTGTTTCCACCTGCGTTCTATGATCTTTTACCATTGTATAAGGGCAAAATACATAGGATCTTATCTGGCTTCCCCAGGCAATTTCTTTTTGAGAATCCCACTTTTCTGCCTCTTTCTTTTTTTCTGCCTCAATTTGAATCTGATATAGACGGCTTTTAAGTATCTTCATAGCCATCTCGCGATTCTTAAACTGAGATCTTTCATTCTGACACTGAACAATAATTCCTGTTGGAATATGCCTTATCCTTACTGCTGTTTCAACCTTATTTACATTTTGACCACCCTTTCCTCCAGAACGAAACATCTCTATTTCAATATCTTCATCTTTTATCTCTATTTTTATATCCTTCTCCACCTCTGGTATAACATTTACTGCAGCAAAACTGGTATGTCGCCTTTTGTTAGAATCAAATGGTGATATCCTCACAAGACGATGTACACCTGCCTCTCCTTTAAGATATCCATATGCATAAGTTCCAGAAAAAATCGCTGTTATCTTTTTTAATCCTGCCTCCTCCCCTGGCAAAAAATCAACAACATTAACCTTTATATCCTTTTTCGCTGCCCATTTTGAATACATCCTGAAAAGCATAGATACCCAATCACACGCCTCTGTTCCCCCTGCTCCGGCATGAAGGGTTAATATGGCATTGTTTCTATCTACAGGATCTGAAAAATAGATTTCTGTCTTCAAATTTTCTATTTGTTCTTCAATTTTCTCAAGAATAGAGGCCGCTTCTTTTTCAAGTTCTGGGTCTTGACTTTCGTCAAGAAGTTCTTCACTTGCGGAAAAATTATCAAACAATTTTTCTATTTCTTTAATCTTTGATTCCCTTTCCTTTAATATATTCCACTCATTCATTTTTGAAGTATCAACCTTTGGGTCCCAGTATCCCTTTTTATTTTTTTCATCTTCAAGGTCTAATAGTCGTTTCGCCTGTTGTTCCCAGGAAATCCTTTTTTTAATATCCTCAAAAGAAATTCGCAATTGTTCACTTCTGGATTTCAATGTTTGATCCATAAAATTCCTTATGTCTTTTTAAGAAGAGCCCAGATTCCTTCGAGAAGGTCTTTTATCCCTTCTCCAGTGAAAGAAGAAATAAAAAGAACATTTCCTGCTAACTCCCTGAGTTTTTCCATATTATCTTTACTCTCTGGTATATCAATTTTTGTTCCAACTATAATCTCTGGTTTATCGAGAAGTTTTTCATTGTACTTACCAAGTTCGTCTCTTACACTATAGTATCTATTCTGGACATCAGGAAGCGAAAGATCTATAAGATGAATAATTACCTTTGTTCTTTCAATATGACGAAGAAATTTTATCCCCAGTCCAGCGCCAGATGATGCACCTTGAATCAAGCCAGGAACATCAGCAGCAACAAACTGCCTTCCATCCCCAAGTTCAACAACACCGAGATTAGGAATAAGCGTTGTAAATGGATAATCAGCAATCTTTGGCGTTGCATTAGAAATTTTTGAAAGCAGTGTTGATTTCCCTGCATTTGGAAATCCTATAATCGCCACCTCTGCTATTAACTTGAGTTCAAGTTTAATAAACTTTTCTTCTCCCTTTTCTCCTGGTGTGGCTACCCTGGGTGTCTGATTTGTGGAACTCTTAAAAGCAGCATTACCCATACCACCTTTGCCACCTTTTGCTGCAATCACTTCCATTCCAATCTTGTCAAGGTCAGCAAGGATAACCTCATGTTCACCTTCCCTAATCTCAATTACCACAGTTCCTGAAGGAACATTCAGTATAAGGTCTTTCCCATCTGCTCCTGTTCTGTTGTTTCCTTCTCCTGGTTTGCCACTTTCTGCTTTGAAGTGCCTATGATAATAAAACTCACGTAGAGTTTTTGTATTTGCTGAAGCCCTGAAATAAATTGATCCACCCCTTCCGCCATTACCTCCAGAAGGACCTCCCTTAGGAACAAATTTTTCCCTTCTAAAAGCAATGCAGCCATTCCCACCATCACCGGCCTTAACCCATATCCTGACCTCATCAACAAAATCAACCACTTTGTCGCCCTGTTACAATCTTAAATAAAATACCAATAATCACCAAAAATCCTATCAACGAGAAGATAAAGGCAATCGGAGATAAACTTCTGATACCAATCAATATTAATATCGTGATAATAGGTAGGATAATTATTGAAATACTGATTTTTGCACCTGCATCCTCAATACCTTTTGTGTACCTATCAATATTCTCGACAATACGTTGTTCACTTTCAACCTTATCCCTGCTCATCTGCATAAGTTCTTCAAGATTATCGGGTATCCCCACCAACATATCCCTGTATGATTGAAAAACATTTTTTAAGTCCTCGACCCATATGTATTGAAAAACCCCTCTCCTCATTAATGGTTGCCAGTATGCCTTGCTCAGATCAAGTAAACTTTCGGATGGATTTATAGCAGCACATATAGATTCAAGTCCCATCATATTTTTTGCAAGCAGGCCTATATCAGAATCAAGATGCACATTTATTTTTCTTGCTATTTTCATTAAATCATAAATAATATCAGCAAAATGCATTCTTTTTAATGGTAAAGATCCATATTTATCAATAATAAAGTTTACATCTTTTTCAAAATTCTCAGGTACCCTGTGAGTTATTCCAAAAAACTTTTTCATATGAGGTAGAGCATTAGATAATTTTCCGGTTAAAACACCTGAAAGAATTCCGGCAAGTTGTTTTCTTCTCTCAAAAGACAGATAACCAACAAGTCCAAAATCAATTAAAGCAATGTCCCCATTTTCTGTAAGAATTATATTACCGGGATGCAAATCCCCATGAAAATACCCTGTCTCAAAAAGGACATAGAATAAACCTTTAACTAAATGTTCCGGGGTCTCTGGCTTTGTCCTCTGTGAATTAGATATTTTTAATCCATGTATCTTTTCCATTGTAATTATTCTTTTTGATGTATACTCCCAAAATACGCGGGGAACAATTATGTTTGTTTTTTCATAAAATGCCTTCAATTTTTCCATCATTCCTGCTTCATAAATAAAATCCATCTGTCTTTTCAGATGTTCACCAACTTCTGCGAGAAGGTCTGAAATATGCCATTGTTTAAGTTCTGGAATATGCTTTGAGGCAAGTCTTGATATTTCTTTTAAAACCTCTATATCTCCTGCAACAATCTCTTCTATTCCAGGTCTACGAACCTTAACCACGCACTCCTGCCCTGATTTAAGACGAGCAGAATGGACCTGCCCAATGGAAGCAGAAGAAAGAGAAGTTTCAGAAAAATCCACAAATATATCTTCTATATCCTTACCAAAATCTTCGTATATTATCTTTTTTACATCTTCGAAAGGAAAAGGATTAATACTATCCTGAAGTTTTGATAATTCCTTCAAAAAACTTTCAGGCAGTATATCAGCCCTCGTACTAAAAAACTGCCCAATCTTTATGTATGTTGGACCGAGTTCCTCTATAGCAACACGGAGCCGCTCTGCTGGACTGAGATTTCTGGATTTTTCTGCTTGAGAGGTTCGACGAAAACGAAAAATTTTCAGCGATGGTTCCTTAAAGATTCTATCAATAAGATAACCAAGCCCATGCTTGATAAAAACTCGAAGGGTTGCACGAACACGATTTATAAGCCGATATTTTTTTCCAAATCCCCAGATACTCATTGTTTATCATGCTTAAGATTCTCTATTTCGTTTTTTAAGTTTTCTATTTCCTGCTTCGTTGCAACACCAAAAACATCGGCAATCTTCTCTTTTCTTACACCTTTTATCTTGTCTATCTTCCCGAGAAGAGCGGAAAAGCGCTTTTCAATTTTTTCTTCAAGTTTTTTTTCCTTTACTTCCTTTTCAAGATTTTCCAAAACCCCTTTTCCTTTTTTCTCTGCGAGAGAAAAAGAAGCAAGACCAAGCGCAATTACCTTATAAAGCGGGTTTTTCTTTTCATCCATTTTCTTCCTCCTTATTAAGAATTTATTCTATACAGGTTAATAATAACCTTCTTTATATTT
>MWDQ01000050.1 GCA_002070645.1 candidate division TA06 bacterium ADurb.Bin131 | reverse complement strand
GGCTAAAAAATCCCCGATAGCGATTTTTGATTCAGGAGTAGGAGGTTTAACTGTTGCAAGGCAATTGCATCGTATGCTACCTGGAGAGAAACTTATCTATTTTGGCGATACAGCACGGGTGCCTTATGGCACTAAATCACCAGAAGTAATAAGACAGTACGCTATTCAAATTACCCAATTTCTTTCAAGCTTTGACCCAAAAATGATTATTATAGCGTGTCATTCTGTTTCCTCTATCGGCAAGGTATTTCTTGAAAGAAAATTTCCAGGATATATTTTTTTTGATGTGATTGAACCCTCGATAGAGGATGCGTTAAAATCCACACATAACAAAAGAATTGGTGTTATCGGAACTCCTGCAACAATTTTAAGTGGCAGGTATGTTTC
This sequence comes from candidate division TA06 bacterium ADurb.Bin131, assembly GCA_002070645.1. Taxonomy (GTDB): domain Bacteria; phylum Ratteibacteria; class UBA8468; order B48-G9; family DTJG01; genus DTJG01. Next base: position 8,026 of record MWDQ01000050.1, on the reverse strand, counting down.
AATGATTAAGACAGCAGATGCTTCTGTTCGCACATACCAGAAGGCGTGCCCTCTTCTTGTTCCTTTTGTTGAAGAAGGATGGCTTAATGGAGATATTGTTGAGGCAGTTATAAAAAGATATATTCAGGGGCTTCTTTCAAAGGATATTGATACCTTAATACTCGGATGTACCCATTATCCTCTTTTGAAAAAATCAATTAGAAGAGTTGTGGGGGATTCAGTAAATCTTATTGATGCTTCTTACGCCATCGGGAGGAAAATTGTAAGGTTTCTAAGAGAGAATAATCTTTGTAATTCTCCTGAGGAGAAGGTCCCTTTGCTTTATTTTAGCGATTTGCCATCTTATAAAAGAAGAACAATGTTTTTTTTCTGGAGAAACAGAAACCTTATTATTAAAAAGGTATCTTTAAATGGGAAACATATATGTTTGAACTCACTGTAAGCGGTTATTTTTCAGGCGCACATAGGTTGCGGGGATACAAAGGTAAGTGTGAGAAACTTCACGGACATAACTGGAAGGTTGAGGTGGTCGTGTCTGGAGAGATTGATGAATCTGGAATGGTAATCGATTTCACAATTTTAAAACAATGCCTTGAAAAAGTTCTTTCAACATTAGACCATAAGTACTTAAACAATATCCCCTATTTTAAGAAAAGGAACCCGAGTTCAGAGAATACAGCGCTTTATATATTTTTAAGGATTAAAAAATTGTTGATAAACTACAATGTTCAGGTAAAAAAGGTTGTTGTCTGGGAAAATGAAAAACAGTGTGCGTCATATTATTTGGTGGATTGAAATTCCATTAGTTTAATACTGGTTTTTGGTTTATTATGGTACAATATAACCATCAGCAGGAGGAAAAATGGCAGAGAAATCAAAGGTGGGCAACGGATCTTCTCGAGAAACAATTTTTTTATTCTCTTGCTGAACAAGAAGTCCAACACGCACGTTTATTTGATGGTATGTATCATACAGGCGATATAAAAAATACATCAGGAGGATTTATAAGGGATATTGAATTAACATTGAAAGAATTCTGGAAACAAGTAGAAAAGTCGGATATAAAAAAGAATAACACCCAGGTTTCGAATTATACAGACGCTATGGAGATTGAAAAACAGTCAATTGCCGCTTATCGTGAATTCCTCGAAAAAAGTACTGATGAAAAAGAGTTCCTTAAATGGATTATAGAAGAGGAAAAGAAACACCTTGAAGCACTAAGAAATGTTCATTATTATTTGACTGAAACTGCTGAAAAGTTTACATGAAATTCGGATACTTTGCAGTTATAGGTGCGGATATAAACAAGTCAACTGAAATTCATTTTGGGCAAATTTTGGAATGTGCTTTGGGAGATGGACGATGAAGGATAAAAATAACATCCTAAGTTTATTTGATGGTGGGCTATTGACCTCGGAAAAGATATCGAGAAGAGGAAGAACTAAAGAAATGCTCAATCGGTTAGACCTTTATGGAGAACTACGACAAAAGATATTACCGCTGTGCAGGTTAAAATATGGAGAAGTATGGGAAGACCCGGTGGGTGGGCATAAAATTGGTGTATTAGATGCCACAAAATTGGAGGATGTTAAAAAGATTGTGGGTAATGAAAAAGGTAGATTGATTGTAAATGACCCGCCTTATAATGTAGCAGTGGGAAATGCAAATACAAATGCTCTTTTCAAAATAAACATAAAAAATTATTTGGAGTTTTCGAAAAGATGGGTGCAAAATGCAATTTTAATAACAGATAAAGATGCTCATTTTTATATATGGTTGGGAGCAGATTACAGAGATAACCTTCAGCCTTTTCCTGATTTTATTATTCTGCTTAGGGAATTTAGAGAACTAAAACCCAAAAGTATTATCACTTTAAGAAATCAAAGGGGTTATGGAACACAAAAAAATTGGATGTGGGTCAGACAGGAACTTCTTTATTATGTTAAAGGTAATCCCGAATTTAATGTAGGAGCTGAATACACTAACATCCCGAGAATATTAAGAGGATACTACAAAGAAGTAAATGGTAAAATTACAGAAAATTTGGAAAGAAGTAAATCAGAGTATATTAGGGCAGGGAATGTCTGGGTAGACATTCAGCAGGTATTCTATAGAATGGAAGAAAATGTCCCTGGTTGTTATGCCCAAAAACCATTGAAGGCGATAGAAAGAATAATTATGTCAGCAACAAATGAAAAAGATTTGGTATTAGACTTCTTTGCGCATTCTGGAACAACTTTAATTGCCGGGGAAAGATTAAAAAGAAGAGTTTATACATTTGACGTTGACCCTATATTTGCTGAGATTACAATAAGGAGATTAGAACACTTTAGAAAGACCGGGAAAACTGGCTGGCAATGGCAAAATCCTTTTCCGGAGATTGAAGAGAAAAAAGAGAAACAAAAATGGATATGAAACAATTGAGGCGATATCTTACAAACCTCAGCAATAATTTGGAAACCAAGAATCACAAATTTCTTTGCGCAAGATTAGGAAGTTTGAAATCGGTTTTTCCTTTTAATGAATATGAGTACATCCTTATGTTTTTACTCGATAAAAAAATAATTACCTTTCAGCAATATGAAAAACTAAGAGAAAAATATGTATCTTCCAACCCATATTTAGAACTTTATAGTATTGCTCCTCGTGTATTTGGAGAAATATGGGGACATCCTCATATCATGGACATAGATAACAGATTTAAAAAACCCAGTAAAGAACTTGATTCTGATTATAAAGGTCAGTATGATTTGTGGTTTGATGGCGTGAGGGTAGAAGTAAAATCCTGTAGAGCAATAAATACGAAAAAGAGAGGTAATCTAATAGAAAAGGCTTTAGGCTATGCGTCCGATGAACCTTTCTGGATGAATTATCAACAGATTAAGCCAGATATGGCCGATGTTTTTATTTTTGTTGGTGTTTGGGTGGACAAAATAATCTATTGGATTATGTCCAGAGAAGAGATTAAGAAAAATAAATACTTAAGTTCCCAACATAGAGGTGGGATAGAATATCAGATAGGAATAACACATAAAAACATTTCTGAGTTTGATATTTACAAAGTTGGGCCGCGTAAAATTGGAAAAACAGTTCTTGAGAAAGGCGAGAAAAAATGAATATCTGCTATACTGTGTTCCACACGAAAAGAAGGAGGAAAATCTCCCCCAATCCCTTTTAAAGAGACACTCTATGTCAAATAGGGGGAATAGTTAAAGTTCCCCCCTTCTTAAAGGGGACAAGGGGGATTTAGAAGAAAGGAATTGCAAAATAAAAAATACAAAATGTCCTTCTCTTTGCTTCCTATTGTTGAGGAGGAAGTTAATGTGGAAACAAAGAGGCGAAGAGGGTATTTTTAGTTGAAAAGGAAAATATGAAACAAATTGTAAATGTAGTTCTGCCAATTCCAAAGATTTATTCTGGTAAGGTAAGAGAATTGTTTGAGATTGACAGGGAAAGAATCTTGATTGTAACAACTGATAGAATTTCTGCCTTTGATTTTGTTCTCCCAACGCCTGTCCCAGAGAAGGGTATTATACTTAATAAACTTTCACTCTTTTGGTTCGAAAAACTCAGTGATATCTGTGATAACCATCTTGTTGAGGCTGATTTTGAAAGATTCCCAGAGATATTGAGGCCTTTTAAAAGTATTCTTGAGGGCAGAAGTGTAATAGCAAAAAAGACAAGAAAGATTTCTGTGGAATGTGTTGTAAGGGGATATCTATCAGGAAGTGCCTGGAAAGAATATCTTTTGACCTGTTCTGTTTGTGGCATAAATCTTCCTCCGGGATTAAGAGAGTGCGAAAAATTCCCAGAGCCAATTTTTACACCAGCAACAAAAGAAGAACTGGGTTCGCATGACCGCAATATATCTTTTGAGGAAATGTTCAATATTGTTGGTAAGGAGATTGCTGAGTATCTTAAAAAGGTTTCAATCTCTCTTTATAAAGACGCCTCTGATTATGCTGAGAGTAAGGGAATAATAATAGCAGACACAAAGTTTGAATTTGGCTTCTATAAGGATAGGATTATATTGATTGATGAAATCCTTACACCTGATTCGTCAAGATTCTGGGAGAAGTCCAGTTTTCGTATTGGGCAGAGCCAGGATAGTCTGGACAAGCAATATGTACGCAATTATCTTGAAGGATTAAACTGGAATAAACAGGAGCCAGTACCTGAACTTCCTTCTGATGTTGTTGAAAAAACAAGACAGAAGTACTGGCAGATTTATAATATTCTTACCACCTGATATATCTATGTCAGCATACATTATAGAAATAACACTGAAAAAAAATCTGTTTGACGCTTTTGGCAATGAGGTTCTTCATTCTATTCGAGAACTTGGAATGGATGGGATAGAAAAGGTTTATGTATACGATGTTTACAAAGTTTACGGAGATGTTGACATTTCCACTGTTAGAAAGATTGGAAGAGACCTTCTACTTGACCCTGTTTCACAAACAATGAGGGTTTATCAGTTTAATAATAAGGAGAGGTGTAAAAATCCCTGTGTTGAGGTATGGTATCTTCCAGGTGTTACAGACCCAGTTGCGTCGACAGCGATGAAGGGTATAAGGGATCTTGGGATAAAAAAACGGTTAAATATCAACTGTGGGAAAAGATATGAATTTATAGGCAAGAAATTAGACAGAAAAACTCTTGAAATCATCAGCACTAAAATTCTTGCCAATACTCTCATTCATCAATGTATAATCAAAGGGATTTGATATGGCAAAGACAGAGAAGATAAAAATCTCCAGTTGTGATGATAACGCGCTTACGGAAATAAGTAGAAATGGGCTATTATCACTGTCTATTGTGGAGATGAGAAGGGTACAAAAATATTTTACAAAGATTGGAAGGGAACCAACAGATCTTGAACTTGAAATGATTGCCCAGACATGGTCAGAGCACTGTTTTCATAAAACATTTAAGAGTCAAATCAAGTATACTGAGGTGCTTGCCGATTTAGCGCCTACAACAGTTGAAATTTCATCTTTGTTTTCATTGATAAAAGAAGCCACGGATATCCTTAATAAAAAATGGTGTATTTCTGTTTTCAGGGATAATGCAGGTATTATTGAATTTGATAAAAGCAATTGTATATGTTTTAAGGTTGAAACCCATAACCATCCTTCTGCTCTTGAACCATATGGTGGGGCTGGAACAGGTATAGGGGGGGTAATCCGCGATATACTGGGGGCAGGTCTTGGAGCAAAGCCAATTCTTAATACAGATGTCTTTTGTTTTGGTCCTTTGAGTATTTCACATCAAGAAATTCCCGAAGGGATTTTTCATCCAAAACGTATTTTTAAGGGAGTTGTTTCAGGTGTAAGAGATTACGGAAACCGTATGGGTATTCCAACAGCAAATGGTGCAATCCTTTTTGATGAGGGGTACCTTTATAATGTTCTTGTATATTGTGGTACTGTTGGGATTATGCCAAAATGGGCAGTTGAAAAAGAGGTAAAGCCAGGTCATCTTATTGTTGTTATTGGAAATAGAACTGGCAGGGATGGAATTCACGGTGCAACTTTTTCTTCTGCGAGTCTCGAGAAAGATATTCCAACAAGTGTTGTTCAGATTGGTAACCCAATAATTGAAAAAAAGGTGTTGGACGCTCTTATGTTGGCAAGGGACGAAAAACTTTATTCCGCGATTACTGATTGTGGGGCAGGTGGGCTATCATCTGCTGTTGGTGAGTTAAGTCAGGATTGCGGCGCGGTTGTTCATCTTGAAAAGGTTTTACTTAAGTATTCTGATTTGAAACCCTGGGAAATATGGATTTCTGAATCGCAGGAAAGAATGGTCCTTGCTGTCCCACCTCGTAACTTTAGCCGACTTAAGGAAATCCTTGTCTCAGAGGATGTTGAATATGCCTGCATTGGAAATTTTACATCAACAAAGAAGATTGAGATATATGATGAAGAAGACCTTGTTGGGAACCTTGACCTTGATTGGCTTTTTCAAAAAGGGGAACTGCCTGTTTTAGAAGCATACTTTGAAGAAAGAAAGACGGTTTCTATCATACCCGAGAATATAGATATTGTAGAGGTTTTTCTTCATTTAATTTCTGACAGTGTTATAGCATCAAAAGAACTTGTTGTGCGGCAATACGACCACGAAGTTCAGGCGCATACAATTATTAAGCCAATGCTTGGAGTTGATGGGCTTGGACCATCCGATGCTGTTGTTCTTGCTCCTTTATATGGAAGTTATCGTGGTATCGTTGTTTCCTGTGGTATAAACCCATGGTATGGAATGATAGACCCATACCATATGGCTGGTTGTTGTATTGATGAGGCAATGAGAAATATAGTTGCCTGTGGAGGAGACCCTGAAAGAGTATCTCTTCTTGACAATTTTTGCTGGGGGAACTGTAATGATTCATTGGAACTCGGAAAACTTGCAAGGTGTGTTAAGGGTTGCAGAGATTTTGCGTTAAAATACGGGGTACCTTTTATATCTGGCAAAGACAGTTTGAATAACTTTTTTACTGAACAGGATAAAACAATTGTTTCTATACCAGGAACACTTTTGATTTCTGCAATCAGTGTGATAAAAGATGTCAGAAAAACTATGAGTTCTGATTTTAAGTCAGCTGGAAATTTGATATACATCCTTGGCGAAACAAAAAATGAACTTGGTGGTTCTCGGCTTTTCCACATTTTGAATATCGAAGGTGGGCGTGTTCCTGAAGTAAGTCCAGAGATAAATCTTTCTGTGATGAGAAAACTTTATAACGCAATAAACCAGGGACTTGTGCGTTCCTGTCACGATTGCTCAGAAGGTGGGCTGATTATAACAATTTCAGAGATGATGATTGGCAGTGGCTATGGAGTTGAAATAGATATCGAAAAGATTTTAACTGATATTAAAGAGCCAGTTGTTGTTTTATTCAGTGAAAGCCAGGGCAGGTTTATTGTCGAGGTTGATGAGTCATGCGTTGATAGATTTGAAAAATTATTTCAAAATCTACCCTGCGCCTGCATTGGCAGGATAATCCCTGCTTTTTACCTGAAGGTGTTTTCTGGTGATAATCAGTTGTTAAATGTAGATGGTGAAGAAATAAAGCAGAACTGGCGTGGAGCGCTTGAATGGTAAAACCTATTATCTTGCGTACTGCTGGTACAAATTGCGACCTCGAGATAGAGTGGGCATGTGTTAATGCAGGTGCTAATCCCTCGAGGGTTCATGTTTCAAGCATAACATCCAGAAAAGTAAATCTTCTTGATTATGATATTCTTATTATCCCCGGAGGGTTTTCCTATGGCGATGACCTTGGAGCAGGAAAGGTTCTTGCAAATGAGATAATGTTGAAATTTGGAGATCTAATTGAAAAATTTAGAGAAAAGCGAAGACCAATTATCGGAATATGTAATGGTTTTCAGGTTCTTGTAAAGGCGAAGATGCTTCCCTTCTGGAATAAGCAAACTGCAAGTTTGGTCTGGAATGATTTGGGTAGGTTTGAAGATAGATGGGTTTATCTGCGTGTTGAAAAATCAATCTCGCCATTTTTCAGGAATATGCCTGATGTTGTGCGTTTTCCGGTTGCACATGCAGAAGGCAAATTTATACTTAAGAATAATGCTTTACTGAAGAAACTTGAAAAAAATAAACAGGTTGTTTTGAGATATGTCAACCCATCTGGCGAGATTGCTTCCTATCCTTATAATCCGAATGGTTCAACATCCTCGATTGCTGGTGTGTGTGATGAAAGCGGGCTTATTGTTGGTATGATGCCTCATCCAGAGCGGGCTGTTCTTAATGTTCATAAACCAGATTGGTTGAGAAACAATGCTAAAGATGGATATTATTCGGGGTTTCAATTTTTTAAAAATGTGGTAGAATATTGCTTGTAATGTGTTTTGATTAGCGCCTTTTCAGTTGTTCCTTAATAATATGAAGTTTTTTAAAGACCGTATATTAACCCGATAAAGAGGAGTGTAAGGTGGACAATATTATTTTTCAGAAAGCAGAGGCATTGACAGAAGCCCTTCCCTATATCCAAAGATATAAGGGAAAG
>MWDQ01000049.1 GCA_002070645.1 candidate division TA06 bacterium ADurb.Bin131 | reverse complement strand
ATATATCATTTTTTCTCCTGGTGAAAAATACCAAAGAGAAAATAGAAAATGGCAAGGCATACCAAGTATTGAAAGAACAGAAAATGGAATTCTCTGGGCGACATGGTATAGCGGTGGAGAGGGAGAAGGTCCAAATAACTATATAATTTTAGTAAAAAGCATAGATAATGGAGAAACGTGGACTCAGCCTATCCTTGTCATAGATCCTCCTGGCAACACAAGAGCTTTTGACCCATGTCTATGGATTGATCCACTAAATAGGTTATGGTTATTCTGGAGTATGAGCAATGGTTGGTTTGATGGAAAAGCAGGTGTGTGGTGTATAAGAGCTGACAATCCTGATAATGAAAAACCAGTATGGAATGAACCCAGGAATATTGCATATGGAATAATGATTAATAAGCCTCTTATACTTTCAAGTGGAGAATGGCTTTTTCCAGTGGCATTATGGAATAAAATGCCCTATCTTCCAGAGATGGAAAATTTAAGATTTTCGTGTGTTTATATTTCAACTGATGAAGGAAAAACCATAAATTTTTTAGGTTTTGCAGATGTACCAGAAAGAAGTTATGATGAACATATGATTGTAGAGCTTAAAGATAATAGATTGTGGATGCTTGTAAGAACATATTATGGCATCGGTGAGAGTTTTTCTTTTGATAAAGGAAGAACTTGGACACATGGTAAACCATCATCCATCAAAGGCCCTTGTTCAAGATTTCACATAAGAAGACTTCTATCAGGAAACCTGTTGCTTATAAACCATTACGGTTTTAATAACAAAAATCGTTCTCATTTGACCGCTTTAATTTCAGACGATGATGGAAAAACATGGAAATTTAACATCCTGCTTGATGAAAGAAATAATGTTTCATATCCAGATGCTGTGCAAGCAAAAGATGGTAGGATTTTTATCATATATGATCATGATCGTTATGGAAAGAAAGAAATTCTTATGGCAACAATAACAGAAACTGACATAAAAGCAGGAAAGATTGTTACTCCTGGTTCAATGTTGAAAAGACCGATATATACTTAAAAATTTTTATGGAAATTCTTTCTCATATTGCTAATGTTATTATAACTATTATTGAAAAGACTGGATATTATGGCGTTTTTGTGTTGATGACACTCGAGTCAGCCCTTATCCCAATTCCTTCAGAGGTTACAATGCCATTTGCAGGATATCTCGTTTCCTTGAATAAAATGAATATACATATTCTTTCTTTTGTTGGGGGGGTTGCCAATCTTTTTGGTTCAATTCTTGCCTACTGGTTGGGGTTCTGGGCAGAAGAACGTTTGATAAGGCAGTGGATAAAAAAGTATGGAAGGTTTTTATTGATAGATGAAAATGATTATGAAAGATCAGAGAAATGGTTTAGAAAATATGGGGACCCTGTGGTATTTTTTTCAAGAATTTTACCAGCAGTTAGAACCTTTATTTCCTTGCCGGCAGGCGTGGCAAAGATGAATTTTGGAAGATTCTGTATTTTTACATTCATAGGTTCTATTATATGGTCGTATTTTCTGGCTTATGTTGGTTTTTTTCTTGGTAGGAACTGGTCGAGTATCTCTGTTTATTATAGGAAATTTGAATACCTGATTGTTTTTATCCTTGTTGCTTTAATACTTTTTTATGTTGTAAGAAAAATAAAAAAAATAAAAAGATCCTGATATCTTCAAATGTAAAAGTGGGAACTTGCAGAGGGAACATACGTAAAGATGCTTACTTTATTTTCTATTGCATACTGAATTATTTCCATCCATATTTCCCTTTTAATGGGACAAACTGACATCCACCATAGTTTTCTGTTATAAGTTTTCCCTTGTTTTTTATTCCTCGTATCAATGTCTGAGAAAAAAGATCTCCAACAGGGATTACAATCCTTCCTCCTTCATCTAATTGCTCAATTAAAGGTTCGGGAATATCCGGCGCACCGGCTGTAACAATTATTGCCTGATATGGTTGATAATCCTGCAGCCCGGCTGTTCCATCACCAATAAATATTCTTGGGTTATATCCGAGTTTTTTCAGTGTGTTTTCTGCTTTTTCTGCAATTTCAGAGATTCTTTCAATTGAGAAAACCTCGCAACCAATTTCGCATAGTATCGCTGTTTGGTACCCTGAACCAGTTCCTATTTCGAGAACTCGCATACCTGCCTTTGGGTCTGCAAGTTCTGTCATAAGTGCCACAATATAGGGCTGGCTTATTGTTTGTCCATATCCTATTGGCAGTGGGCAGTCATCATATGCAGATTGTTTTAATTCATCAGGGACGAATTCTTCTCTCGGGACTTTTATCAAAGCAGAGATTACCCTTTTATTTTTTATCCCCCTCGAACGAATCTGATAATCAACCATTAACCTTCTTAATTTTTCAAAATCAGTTTTTTCTTCCATAAGAAATACATAGTTTAATCAACATAATAAAAAATTTCTTTGTATCAGTTATAGGTTTTATTTTACTTTTTTGTTCTTGGTACACTGTTGATATTGGAACTGAAGCAAGTTTTACACCTTTCCATGATGCCCGAAGAAGTATTTCTGTTTCTGTTTCAAAATGGTTGGTTATTAATTTCATATTCTTTATAACCTCTTTTTTTATTGCCCTGAATCCATTTTGCGAATCAGGTATCCATTGAAGGGCAATGATTGATATTAAAATAGACATTGACAGATTTGTCAATCGCCTGATAAAAGGCATATCAGTACCTTTAATCTTTCTTTTACCGAGTATAATTCCTGCCTTTTTGTTTCTTTCGAGGGCATTTATAAACCTGTCTATATCAGATGGCAGATGTTGACCATCTCCATCCATTGTTATATAAGCCAAAAATGGCAAATTTTTAAGATGAGAAAAACCTGTTTTCAGGGCAGATCCTTTCCCCATACACTGTTGATGTCTTATTACAAAAGCACCATTTGTCTGAGCAATCTCGGCAGTGTTATCAGTTGAGCCATCGTCTATAACAAATACATTGGGAATAATGCGCCTTACTTCATTTACAAGGCCCCCTATTGCTTTTGCCTCGTTATGGGCTGGAATTAATACTGCTATTTGATTTTTATCCATTTTATTTGAAAAATTTCTATTTCCTTTCTCTTTAATCAATTATCTCAAGTTTAACATATTTTTCAATGTATTGTTTTATCTTTTCATATTTTGGGTTTTTATACAGTTGATTTTTCAATATTCTTTCTGCTTCTTTTCTGGATTCATCAAGAATTTTGATATCAGTAATGATGTTCCCTATTTTAAGGGGAAGAACACCATGTTGACGAACCCCGAGGATGTCTCCAGGACCTCTTATAGAAAGGTCAATCTCAGAAAGTTTAAGGCCGTCTTCTATCTCGAGGAATGATTCGAGTCGATTAATTATCTGGTTATCATCTGAATGATATACTAAAAGACAATATCCGAGATTACCACTTCTACCTACCCTACCCCTCATCTGGTGTAGTTGTGAGAGTCCAAATTGCTCTGCTTCATCAATAACAATAAAATTGGCTTCAGGAATATCTATACCAACCTCTATTACTGTTGTTGATACAATTATCAGTATTTGTTTTTTTCTAAAATTTTCAATAACCATATTTTTTTCTTCTGTTCGCAATTTTCCGTGTAGAAGCCCAACAAGATTGTCTCCTACTATATTTTTAATATTCTCAAAGTGCTGTAAAACAGAAGAGTGTTGGTTGCTTTCAATTGCTGGGGCAACAAAATATCCCTGTTTTCCTTCTTTTACCTGTTTTTTGACAAACTCATAAACAGTGCTGATTTCGCTATTCTTGAATAAATAACTTACGATGTTTCTCTTGCCTTTTGGAATCTCGCCAATTGTCGAAAGATCAACATTGCCATAGATTGTAAGTGCAATACTTCTTGGGATTGGAGTAGCACTCATCGCAAGATAGTGCGCATTTTCTGCTCGTTTTTGAAGAAGGTTTCTTTGCTCAACCCCGAATTTATGTTGTTCATCAACAATAATAACCCTTAAATCTGGATAAACAATTTTCTCATTGAGAAGTGCCTGGGTTCCAAAGATAACCTTGGTTTTTCCTGCTTCAATGTTTTCAATTGCTCGTTTTTTCATTGATTCCGGAAGGCCTCCTATCAAGATAGTGCTTTCGATTCCACACGAAAGAAAAAGTGGTTGCCAGTTAAGGTAGTGTTGTTCCGCAAGAATTTCTGTTGGTGCCATAAGTACGCCCTGGTGTGATTCCTTTCCAAAGAGCCATAGAAGGAAAATTGCAACAACTGTTTTGCCTGAGCCAACCTCTCCCTGGAGTAGTCGGTTTATCATTTTTCCTGATTTCATATCATTGAGAATATCATTTATTGCATTCTTCTGGTCTTTTGTGAGTTTAAATGGTAACAAATTTTCGAAGTTTTGAACTAATGAAGTTCCAAACTTCATATCTAAAATATCAGGTACAGGGGCTGATTGTGCAATTTTTTTATAGATAAGGCCAATTTGAAGTTTGAAAAATTCATCAAAAATAAGATGTCTTCTTGCTTTTTCAAGATTTATCTCATTACGGGGAAAATGAATGTTTGTCAGGGCATGCCTCATATTCGAAAGTTTAAGTCGAATTCTATCTTCAACAGGCAGTATATCTGTGGGGAACTCAGATAAATTCCTAAGCACGTATTGTATGCATCTTCTGATAAAACTCTGTGTTATCCCTGATGTTATCGGATACACCGGTAGTATGTAATCAAGTTTTCTTTCTTTTTCAATGATCTCAAAAAGCGGATTGTTAATTTGAAGGTTCTCACGATATTCCTCAACCTTTCCATAGATGAAAACTTTTATCTCTGGTTTCAGGGTGTTGAGAATATATTTTTGATTAAAAAAAACAAGATATATTACACCTGTTCCATCGGAAACAGCAATCTTTATAAGAGAAATATTTCGTAATCTTTTTTCTTCAGCAGCAATTACCACCGCCTTTAATGAAACTGTCTCGCCTGGAATTACCTCGCTGATTTTTTTAACCTTTCTTCTATCAAGATATTTTCGTGGAAAATGAAATAACAGATTTTCAGCTGTATTTATGCCCATTTTTAAGAGGCACTCAGCCCTTTGTGGACCAACCCCTGGAATAAACTTAACAGACGTTTCTGGTGATAGCATTTTCATTATCCGATTAAAGATTCAATTGACTATAAGCATTATTATTATCCTTCCTTTTCCGTCTTTTTCCAAAATCTCCCTCGCCCCCTTTGCAAAGGGGGAATAAAAAGAGATGATTTTGCAAGGGGGAAATAGGAGGGTTTTAAAAAATTCCAAGATCCTCATCCCCCTGCTCATTTTACAAAGCATTTTTATTAAAGGGGTAATTCCATTTGTTGTTTTGTCGAGGAGATTATATTGTAGAACTTAAGTATACGAAGTAAATCACAGATTGGCGAAGAATAAACCTTTCTTGGCTGGATTTTCTCAATAACGCCGTAGATAATTGTGGGAATAGTTATTAAATGATCAATTCCTGTATCCTGAAGTTTCTTGATTACACCTTCTCTTAATTCAATATGTGAAGGCAATTGTGGTATTACCAATAATTTTTTAAACGGTTCTTTATTAAACCAATCAGCAAATTTTTTAACCTGATCATCCCTGGCAAATTCAATAATTTCAGGAAATGTTTCGAGGATTCTTGTTGTTATTTTACAGGTATGCCAGCCAACTGATTTTACAATACCCGCGCTTATGTTTTCCACTGTTGTCTCGTCAATGATAAAACCATTGTCGGATGCTGGTTCAGATTGTTTTTTGTTTTTCTTAATAAGGACGAGATTTCCGTGCCTTGCAGTAAAATACCTTCTCTGCTGAAAAAACTCCTCTACAATTTCGAGAATTACTTCGCTCATAATCAAGGTATAAAATAAAGCGAAAGGAAACAACTGCCTTTCATTAGTATGGTAATTATTGCTCCAATTACAAGGTATGGACCAAATGGAATATAATCATCCCAGGTTTTCTTTTTTGAATAAATAAGCAATAAACTTATAATCGTTCCTATAATTGAGCCAAAAAAGATTGAAATAAATACACCCTTCCATCCGAGAAATGCGCCGATGGCTGCAAGAAGTTTTAGGTCTCCTCCACCCATTGCTTCTTTTTTCCAGATTATTTTTCCTATTATTGCGAGCGCTGCTACAATCAGTGCCCCAGTAAACGCTCCAGATATACTATACATTAATCTATTAATTGCAGATGATTGCCCTGATGGGAAGAAGAAGAAATTTTCGCAGAGGAATGCTCCGATGATACCAATGGGAATTAACGGTATTACAATAATATCAGGCACAAGAAATGTTTCAAAGTCAATACCACTTATGATAAGCATTCCGAGCGCAAAGATAAAATAAAAGAAAAAAGGACAATAAAGACCGATTGTCCAGAATTTTTCATAAAGAAGAAGAGCTAATAATCCCATTGTTGCTTCAACAATGGGATATCTCGGTGAGATTGTTTTTTTGCAATACCTACACCTACCACGAAGCAGTATATAACTTAAAATAGGTATGTTATCATACCATCTTATTGACCTTCGACATTTCGGACAGAATGAGGATGGAAAAACAATCGATTTTTTTCTTGGCATCCTGTATATGCAAACATTTGCAAAACTTCCAAAACATGCGCCAATTAAAAAAACAAGGATTTCTCTCATGGAATCAAAAGTTTTTGTCCGACAACTATTTTTTCACTTTTCAGGTTGTTCAATTCTTGTATTTTTTTAACTGTTGTGTTATATTTGGTTGCGATGGAAAGAAGACTATCGCCTTTTTTTACTACATAATATGATTTTGAGCTCTGCGGTATTTGCGAAACAGTGTTTATTTCTTTTTCTGAAGTATGCGTGATTCCAACCTGATTTTTTAATAAAACAATCTCGCTTTCGTGTTTTACAATCTCATCTAAAAGTACCTTTATCTGAGAGGATATGTCTTTTTTTAGATTGTTGAACTCCTCTTTATTAACGAACTTTTGTTCATCTAATGAATCAATCTCAGTGGCTACCTGTTGCATGGATGTTTTAAGAGCCAGAAGATCCTTTTGATAGTTTACCATAGAACTGTTTAGTGCTGCAGATGTTTTTAGTACATCATTCAGAGACATTTTAAGAGTATCTATATCCTGCTTGAACTGATTATTTTTTTCTTCCTGATTTTTTTTAAGTGTTTCAATTTCTTTTATTAAACTTTGTGATAAATCATCGATGGCATTTTTTATATCAGATATCTGACTTTTCATATCTTCGGAAATATTCAGTATTATCAATTGTTGTTGGTCCTGAGTTTTCTGTATTTGTTCAATCTTTGTGTTTACCTCCTGGAATTGTTTGTTAACCGATGTTTCAAGTCCAGATATCTTCTGGTCAGTTTCTTCTTTCACAAATGTAACATCATCTTTCATCGCAAGAGGTGATGTGCACCCACAGAGCAACATAAATGGAACAAGAAATATAAGCAGGTTTCTCATTGCTTTATCTTAAATTCGCATCTTCTATTTTTTGCCCATGCTTCTTCATTATGTCCTGGATCAGCAGGATTCTCTTCTCCGTAACTTATTGTATAAAGACGGTTTGGTGAAATACCGAGTCCAATGAGAAAATTTCTTGTACTGAGAGCCCTTTGTTCTCCGAGGACAAGGTTATATTCATCGGTTCCTCTTTCATCGCAGTACCCTTCAATAAGGATTGAAATCGTTGGATTGTTTTTCAGATAATCTGCAAGTGCCTTAAGTTTTGGTTGTTGATCTGCTCTTATGTTGTATTTATCAAAATCAAAATATATGGGTTCAAAACTTGCTGGCA
>MWDQ01000048.1 GCA_002070645.1 candidate division TA06 bacterium ADurb.Bin131 | reverse complement strand
CTTGTAAAGGATGGAAAGCCAAATGCTGTAATCATTGCTGCGGATGAGGCGCAGGCACAGACAGCAGCAGTAGAAATTCAGAAATATTTAGAAAAAATGAGTGGTGCAAGGTTGCCAGTTTTGAAAGAAGGCGAGACAGATTCCACGCAACTACCAGTAAAGATTTTAATCGGACACACAAAGATTGCTGAGAAAAACAAGATTGTTATTCCTGCGGGATTCAAGGAAGTTGTGGGTGATCCGAAAGTTTTTGAAGAAGAGGGGTTTATTATTAAGACAAGGAACAACCAGATTTTTATTGGTGGCAATTCTGATGGTCCTTATCGTGGGACAATCTATGCAGGATATGAATTTCTTGAGCGTCTTGGTTGTCGATGGTATTTTCCCGGTGAATGGGGCGAGGTTATCCCTGAAAAGAAAACTATTACATTTCCTGAGACAGACCTTGTAAGCAAGCCGGACTTTGCGCTTCGTGAAAATAATCTGGGTGGATGGTTCCCATCGACAGCCGAGGAACGGAAAATTTTCTCTGACTGGGAAAACAAGATCAAGTATACACAGGGATCATTTTATCCTCCTGTTGGTGATGGATTCCTTGCTTACCTGGTCCCACCGAATGAATTTTATCCTAAGGAACCAGAGTTATTCCAGATGAACCAGCAGGGAAGTCGAGAACCAATGATATGGTCTAATGGGAAATATTATGAAAACGTCACCATGCTTTCTCTCGGAAATCCAAGGACATTAGAGGTTGCAGTACAGAACCTGAAGGAGGCATTCGCGGGCAAAAAAAGTACCACATCTCGGATTGTCAGCCGTAATGGCTTTGGTATCAGTCCGCCTGATGGCGCGGTTTTTGATTATGATCCAAAGTATAAGGACCTTAACCAGAATTTTAATTATCCAAACTATATTCACCATCCTATGAACAGTGAGGAGTTTTTTGGATTTGCGGCGAAGCTTGCAAAAGAATTTCCTGACAAATGGGTATCAACGATGGCATACGCAGGCCGGGAGATGCCACCGCAGGGTGTTGAAATTCCACAGAACATAGCTGTGATGTATGCGCCAATCTCGTCCTGTGTTCTTCATCCAGGAAACGATCCTGCCTGTTGGCGACGGACTGAAACAATAAGCATCATGAAACAATGGTGTAAACTCACTCCTCACGTATATCTATACGATTACAATCCTGGTTTTCTACTTGGCAGTTTTGTGCCAGAACGTGATGTAGCGAATTTTGCCATTAATGCAAAGTTGTATAAAGAGATGAAGATTAAAGGGTTTCAGTCAGAAGGTCGCAAGACATTTATGATAACCTGGATTAGTTATTATATTCGTGGGAAACTGATGTGGGATGCAAATGCAGATGTTGAGGCACTCAAGAAAGATTTTTACAACACATTTTTTGGTCCTGAGGCAGGGCCTCTGGTTCAGCAATGGTGGGATGAATGCGAGAAAGCCCTTGGATCTGCTACTGTTCACTGTCATGAGGACTGGCTTGTAAACCACATCTACACAGTTGATTTTACAAAAAAGATTCATCAGTATGTTGAGAAAGCCGAAAAATGTGTTATGACGCCAAAGCAGAGGGAACGTTTTAATGCTTTTGTTTTAATTGCTGACCATCTTGAAGCGATTGCAGCCCGGGATGAAGCAGAGAAAAAACTCGACTACAAGGAAGCAATCAAACAGGCGCAACGAGCAGAAGATGATGTTGCAAAACTCTATTCAATTTATTCTTTTTTTATTGGGCCAAAGAAACATCCGGATTTTAACAATGGATGGATGGAAAGATATATAGAACTTTCGAAGAAGGTGTATGGTGAAGAAGGGACAATGATTGCTCAGATTCCACTTGAATCTAAATTTCAGCGTGACCTGTATAATGAAGGAGTTATTGGACAATGGTATTTGCCGAGTTTTGATGATAAGAAATGGGGAACTAAGAATACCTTTTATACCTGGGACCAGCAGGATAAGCCAGAAGATGCAAAGGGACATGACTATGATGGGTATGGTTGGTATCGTTTTACAGTCAGGGTTCCAGCAAACATGGTTAACAAACCTCTTAAACTCCATCTTGGTGGTGTTATCAACGAGGGATGGGTCTGGATTAATGGCAACTATGTTGGCCACAGGGAGTGGAAACTCTGGTGGGCAGGACGCCAGGCATTAGAGATGGATGTAGATGTAACAGGTAAGGTTAAGGCAGGTGATAATGTTGTTGCTGTGCGTGTGTGGAACAATGCAGAGATTGGAGGATTACTTCGCCGAGGTTTTCTCTGGGCTTCCACAAAATAAAAAACTTAAATATCATATTGTCAAAAAAGATTTTATGGAGGATATCTAATGAAGCAAATCTTGAGATTTAGTTTTTTTACTTTTACTCATTTTACAATGTTTACATGCCTTTTTGTTGGTTTGTTTGCTTCTGGAATATTGCCAGCAAACAATCTTAGCAATGCACGCGCTGCCGACAAGGAAGTTGTGGTTTCACATACCAACACAATCTATGGTGGAAAGATAATTATTACACGAGAAGCATCCATAAATTCCTTGATTCTTGATCCTGCTGTAAAGGATCTTCAAGCATATCTCCAGCAAATGACGGGTGTTGATTACACTATCAGCAATGATACCTCACAGGGTATCATCTTAATTCTTACCAGTTCACCCGACGCGCCCAAGGATGCTGTGGCTCAATTAAAAGATAAAGGACTTGAAGCATTTATCATCCGTGGTGATTCTTCTAAACTCCAGATTATAGCCAATGATGTTCGCGGGTTATCTCACGGCATATATTTCTATCTTGAACAACTCGGTGTACGATGGTTGATGGCAGGTGCAAACTGGACAGTTGTACCGGTTCGCCAAAATATCACACTTACAATAAATCAGTGCGTAACACCTGATTTCTTTGCCCGGGGTTATTATGGTACTGGAGGATTTTATAGTAATGCTTTAGGCCGTAACTATACTGGTTCGGCAGAGACCCGTGCCAAAGGTATATCAGAATTTGAAATAGAATGGACCGCATGGTCGCGACGAATGCGCAATGGCGGACAATCCCTTGGCCATGCCATGGGAGAGGCATTTATTTCTGATCCAAAGATTACCTCTATTCTCAAGGAGCATCCAGAGTACCTGGCGAAGATTGATGGTAAATATACACCACTATTTTGCCCTGCATTTCATCCTGGAAATGGAGCATATGTCTGGGATCAAGAGAAAAAGGACTATGTCAAGGCAGTACCGCCTGGAACAGGCACCCACGACCTTAATGTCATCGCTAAATTAAATGCCGGCAATCCTGATGCCGTAGAACTGTATGCTAACTGGATAATGGAGAGATTGCGTGCTGCTCGCAAAGGACCAGAAGGATATGCAATCCAGACAATTAGCGTGGAACCATCAGACGGTACAGGTGAAGGTAATAACTATGAAGAACTGAAAGCCCAGGGTGTTGGTGATGGATCTGAAAGTGACCAGGAGTTTTACATTGCTAATTACTGCGCCCGGAAGGTACGCGCCGAGTTTCCGGATGTTTCGGTTGTTATGCTCGCGTATGCGCAGCGGTCAGACCCGCCAACTTTTGATCTTGAGCCAAATTTTATTGTACAACCAGCGTTTGCTTTTAGATATGGTAAGAAGACAGCGGGTCTGAGCAATGAAGAGTGGATTGCAGCGTGGAAGTTAAAAGCGAGGAATATGGCAATCTATGATTATTGGTCAATTCCCGATTGGAGTCATGATGAGCCAACATTCAACTATCTTGATATGGCAAAGAATTTGCGATACTTCTACAACAATAACATCAAGGGAATTCAGGCAGAGAGCACATTCAGCGGAGGCGCTATGGGCATTGGTCAGTATGTTGCTTCGCACCTGATGTGGGACATTAACCTGGACGAAAAAGCGCTGATAGATGACTGGTATGAAAATGCGTTCGGTCCTGCAAAAAAACCAATGAAGAGAATGCTCGAACGTTGGGCGCAAGGTTATCGACCAATTTCATCTGAACTTGGAGTTTCTTACAAGGATATCTATGAAGCAGAACAACTTGCTAAAAAAAATCCTGATGTCCTCAACAGGGTGTATGATTACGCTCGATATCTACACTATCTACGACTGCGGAATGAGTTTCTTAATACTACTGATGCAGCAGAGAAAACTCAGAAGGCGAGTGTGCTCGCTGAGTACATATTTGATATTAACAATTCGCGAATGGTGCATACAACCCGCGCCTTTGATTTACTCGCATTTCGCGGATATCCATCTCTAATAAAGGAATTTTCCCTAAGCAAGCAGGGCACGTCATCTGACAATCTGCCAGATGGTCCTGGTTGGCTGCGTGTCCACCCACTTACCAATGCAGAGGTTTCTGCACTTATCACGGACGGGATGAAAAAATATCCACTCCCAGATTTTGAAGTCAAGGTATTTACAGGAAATCTTGTTCCCCTTCAGCCGATTATCTGGAAAGCACCATCAGGAGATCCCTGGGGTGTTGTTATGTCAGCGTCAAGCGTAACAGTTGATTTACAGATACCAGAAGGGCTTGCTGTATTTCCTCTGCGTGTTTCGAGATCCGAAGATAATAAGATTACTGTAACAGACAATGCGGGAAGAACCATTTACATACACAATGTTACTAAATCTGATGCAAAAGATGTTATGAATGATTGGGATGAAATGAACATTCCACTTGCGCCTGGTCATTATCATCTAAACTTTGCTGGAAAAAGCGGTCGCCTGGGCCTTTTCAACTTTCAGACATGGAAAGACATCCCATTGATAGTACGGACATTCCAGAATCAGAAATGGAGTCCTTCTCCAAGGTTATATTTTTATGTTCCAAGCGGATTACATAAGATTGCCATATATTTCCCTGGTTCCTATCGAGCAGGTGGATTTGAAATACCCATATATCTGCCGAATGGCGAACGCGCTAAAGTAGAGGAACGCGATAACGGTAAACTCGTGGTAGTACCTGTTCCTGAAGGAACGGACGGCAAGGTATGGTCGCTGGAGAAACTAATTCAGCCATATTTTAATTTTGAAATGCTGAATGTTCCACAAGCATTCTCACTTTCACCCAATGTTCTTATGGTGCCAGAGGATGCATTAAAACAGGGGTTGAGAAAACCATAAAGATTTGCCTGGTAGACAACCGTAATGACATAAAATTACGAAATGTAAAACAAGGACAATGAAATAGAGGTTAATTTTAACTAAAGAGGTAAACATGTTTTTATCAGTCAATGGTCTTAAGCCAAAGAATATTTTTTCAGTGCTTTTCACAATTATCCTCGGGATTTTATGTACTGGCAATTTCACCTATGGGAAGGCAGTAGCCAGAATCGATGCAATAACCCGTAACCATTCCAGCAGTAAAGAAACAGTGTTACTGGCTGATAAGGGTGTTGCGAAACTTCCGATTATTATTTCTGATAAAGCAAGTAAAGATACCATAGCGCGAGCAGAAGAACTCGCGGGATATCTTGAAAAGATTACAGGCGCTAAGTTTGAGGTTAAAACAGGCACTGGTACTGATAATCCGGCTATATTCCTTGGAACGATTGCTGAATTTCCCACACCTTCTGCGGCAGATGGATTGAAAATCTATGATATCTATGATGGACGGGATGCCTATGCCATCCGCACAGAGCAGGGATGTGTTAAACTCCTCGGAGCAACAGAACTAGGTGTTTCGCATGCAATGAGCAGATTTCTTACACTGCTTGGTTGCCGATGGTTTTTCCCAGGACCAACGTGGGAAGTAATTCCAAAGATTTCCAGATTGAGTTTCAACATCAATGAAACTGACAGGCCAGAAGTGCTCGGGATGTATTTTGGATATGATATGGGCCAGCAGTATGAACCGAATGATCCTGATGCCGGCCAAGCCACAAAGTCATGGAACAGAAAAAATCTGCTGGCCAGTGGATTCAAAAGTGCTGCTGGCCATTGCGCGCACAATGTTGTTCAGCGGTTCTGGAATGAATTTCAAGCGCATCCAGAGATGCGGGCGTTGATTAAAGATGAGAATGGAAATCTGATTCGGACAGGCACTGGACCCGAGACGCCACCAGGACAACCGCTAAAACCAGGTAGCAAAAGCTGGGGTATATGGGGGCAACTCTGCGTTAGCAACCCTGAAACCCAGAAATTGGTGATACGTTATGTGCAGGAGCAATTTGACAAAAACCCGAATCTTGAAATGGCAGGTGTTGGACCAGATGATGGCGGTGGCTGGTGCTTGTGTCCTGAATGCGCTAAACTGGGTGATTGTGGCAATCAGGCGTTCTACCTTGCCAACATAGTTGCGAAAGCTATTCAAAAGAGTCATCCAGGCAAACTTGTTGGACTCCTTGCATATAACTGGCATTGCGATCCGCCTGACTTTCCGCTCGAACAGAATATCTATGTTGAACTAACAATCACCTTGCTAATAAACACAAAGTATGGTTTTGACCGGTTGCTCGAACTCTGGCCAACAAAGGTTAAATATGTTGGCCTTTACGATTACTGGGCAGTGTACGATTGGACCCGCGATAACATGCCGGCGGGCAGAACAGGAAACCTGAAATACGTCGCAGAGAAAATTCCCTATTACATCAAACACGGTCTAAGCTGCATGCGAGCGGAATGTGGCAACAGTTGGGGTGGACAGGGACTTGGTTATTGCCTGGCTATTCATCTTATGTGGAATACCTCTGTTGATGTTGAAGCACTCAAAAACGATTTCTACGAGAAAGCATTTGGTCCAGCAGCAAAGGAAATGAAGGCATACTACGAACACACAGATTTAGGCAATGAGCCCATTGTTGGACCTGCATTCTACCGTATTTGTTGTGACTATCTTGAAGCAGCCGAAAAAGCAGCGGCTGGTCGGCAGGACGTGCTTGCACGCATAGAACAATTAAAGGAATATAATGTGTATGTATATATGTTGAACAAAGAGCGCGATACGAATGCAAATTTTGAAGAACGCAAAAAATGGGCGTTTGAAACATTAAAGTGGAACTATCGCATTCGCAATACCTATATGACCTTCTGGACATTCTTCGCAGGGATGACAACGAAACAATGGGCAAATGAGTTCAAGGAGCCAACCTGGAATTGGTACGAGAACTATTGGGTGCAGAAAAAACCTGAGCAGATTCCATATCGTGATCCAAATCCAATTACACCAGAAGAAACAGCGGCGTGGTTTCAGAAAATGAAAGAGGAATATGGGACTGTGCCAAAGGTCACGCCTCTAACATTTAGCAAGCGTCTTGTAGCGCCGGAATGGCCAGCAAAGATACCCCCTGAGAAGCCCTCACAGCCAGTTATGCACGGGCCGTTTACCTATGCACTGGCAAGTATGAAGGGTGAACCTCTAAGGTTTTCCATGAACAATGGAACTATGTATCCCAATAGCCCGCCAGGTACCTATGTTCTAACCGACACTACAGGGAAAGAGATTACGCGCGGTACAGTGCCAATCTGCCCGAAAACCCCGACACAGGTTGAGATAAAGGTGCCATCCGCCGGTGTCTATTATTTCAAGTTTAATGACAGTGGAGCAGGGACATTGTTTATTCCAGATCAAAATCTGCGTGCTGCCTTTATCCCAGAAGGACCCAGGGGCTATACAATGCTCAGGGGAAGTTGGTTCTATGTCCCGAAAGGAACAACAGAGATTCAACTTGCTGCTTCATGCGGAGGAGTAAGAATGGGAATCCGCGACCCAGAAGGCAAGTGGTTAGAGTGTAAAAATCATCCATATACCCCTGCGACAAAAGATGGTTTAAATTTCAAAGCCGATGGATACTATTACATAATTCCTGTGCCAAAGGGAATGGATGGCAAAATGTGGGGATTAATGTTGCCACAATTCGGGGGAGTAATCCACTTTTTCAATATCCCAACTATTTTGTGTATGTCGCCTGACGGACCGATTATACCAGAGGAAGTAGCAAAAAAAGATGGGCTTAAGTGGTAAATAATTCTGTTTAACGCGCAAGAGATGAAATAAGTCAGGGAGATATAGTGAGCACCTTTAGGTGTGATCCCTCTGCAAGTTCCCACTTTTGTAAAGGGGGCGAGAGGGATTTAGAAATCCTCTCCAGACCTCCTTTTTACAAAGATGGGAACATTCAAAATTCTTCTTTTGAAAATCTTCTTCAATAAAACTTCATCTTGATAACAATATGATAGAATATTAAAATGAAAATTTTTAGTAAAATTAATATTCCTTCAATATCATTTCTTTACAATAAAGAATCATCAGAGGAATTTATTAAGAAATCAACGCAGAAACTTATAACAGAGAAAATTACCTCTGGTTTTATTTACAGACAGACAATATTTAATTCTGCAACAGATGTGAAGATTACTATTTTCACTCGTACATTTGATGATTTTCCAGATGCTGTTGAATGGATTACGGAAATAGAGAACTGTGGAGATAGAAAAACATCTATCATTGAAGATATAATGCCTCTTGATATGATGATACCCGCTGAGAAAGATGAAAAAATCTTATTACATCATGCAAAAGGAAGTCAGTGCAGAATGGATGACTTCCTGCCTTTAACAACAGAACTCTTTCCTTCCTCAAAGGTAATACTTGCGCCAGAAGGTGGAAGATCCTCAAATGGCGTACTTCCTTTTATGAATGTTCAAAAAAGTGGCTGCGGAATTATACTCGGAGTAGGATGGTCAGGACAATGGAAGGCAGAGTTTAATCGCGATGATTCCGGTATTCACATTAAAGCAGGTATGGAAAAAACTCACCTTTTTTTGCATCCTGGAGAAAAAATCAGAACACCCAGTATTCTTATAATTGAATGGAATGGAGATGATTTTGAAAAAGGGAATAATCTATTAAGACAACTTTTGTTGAAACATTACATTCCAAAAATTAAAGGAAAACCTGTAAATCCACCTGCGGCTCAGTGTTTACAATCGTATTTTTACCTAACAGGCAAGGCAGGCGAAACCATTGAGATGACTGCTCTTAAAAAAGCAGCCACGATTGGGATTGATACTTACTGGATTGATGCCTGCTGGTACGGCGGAAAAGGAGATTGGTGGCAGGAAGTTGGTTCATGGGTTATCAATGAAGAAAAATTTCCAAATGGACTGAAGCCCATTGCAGATGCCTCACATAAAGCAGGAATGAAATTTCTTCTCTGGTTTGAACCTGAAAGGGTCAGAAAGAATTCTATTATCCACAAAGAACATCCTGAATTTCTTCTTATAAACAAGGAGGATTCTGGTAATTTTCTTCTGAACCTTGGTATGCCTGAAGCCCTAAATTACATCAAAAATTTGGTTTCAGATTATATCTCAAACATTGGTATTGATATTTACAGACAGGATTTTAATATAGACCCACTTCCTTATTGGCGGGCTGCTGATGCAGATGACCGCCAGGGTATAACAGAAATACGATACATTGAAGGCCTTTATAAACTCTGGGATGAACTTATACAGCAACATCCAAATATTGCAATAGATAACTGCTCGAGTGGCGGCAGAAGAATTGATTTGGAAACAATCAGTCGATCTCTTCCACTATGGCCAAGCGATTTTCTGGATATTTGCGGCCTAAATACTGGCCACGGAGTTTATACAGGCAGTCAATGTATAAAAGCAGGTCTTGCGAGGTGGATTCCCCTTTTTGGTGGCGGAGCGTGGAATTTTACACCTTATGGATTTAGAAGTGTAATAATAGGAGGGTTTACCTTTGGATTTAACATTGATGATAAATATTTTCCTTCTGATGATGAAAAAAAGATTAAAACCTGGGAATATATCCTTTCACATGGGAAAACACTTCTCGATAATGATTTTCCACTGGATCTTGTGAAATCAGCAATCAATGAATGGAAAACCATCAAGGAATTTTTTACAGGTAACTTTTATCTTCTTTTACCACTTACGATATCTTACCATGATTGGTGTGCGTGGCAATTTCATCGTGAGGATCTTGATTCAGGAATAGCAGTATTTTTCAGAAGGCATGAAAGTCCTTTTCCGGCAATAGAAACATCTTTAAGGGAAGTCAAACCAGATCAGGATTATGATGTAAGTATAAGCCCTGATTTCACAGAAAAACCACGAAAACGAATAAAGGGACAGAAACTGCTCAACCTAAAGATAACCATCCGTCAATCACCTGGAAGTGTCTTGCTTAGATATTCTCACATAAAGTAGTCAAAGGTTTCAAAAAAATGTGAAAAGAAAAGTTCTATATCTACATCAGACGCCACACTAACATTTGTTTTTTTATCTTCAATAAATCCTGTTTGGCCAAGTTGTTCAACAAAGATTTTTCCCTTTTTAAAAGCACATATATTTCTATTGAAGAGAACACTCGCAGCAAGGGGATCATGAAAGGTAATTATTTCTCTATTCTCAAACCAGATTTCAGCAAAACCTAAAATTTCCTTCAGGATTTTTCTTTTCTTAAATTCCTCTATAACTTTGTCCTTTTGCATTTTTACCTTTTTGGTAACATCAAGACCACAAACATAGATACTTTTTGCAGGTGAAGAAAAAACAATATTTGCAGCATATGGATCGCAGGAGATATTCCATTCAATACTTTTTTCTGTGCCAAAAAATGCTCCTCCCATTACATAAATCGATTTTAATAATGAAGGAATCTCTGAATCAATCTTAAAAAGAATTCCAATATTGGTTAGAGGTCCTATGGCTATAAGATTTATTTCGCCTGGATTTTTTCTGATTACTTCTCGCAAAAAATTAAACCATTCTTTGCTATATATTCCACTATAGGAAATTTTTTTTAGATACTCAAATTGCTGACATGTTTTTTGTTTTTGTTCTCCAATAAATGGTTCACATAACCCAGAGAAAACAGGGATTTGCCTGCCTGCTTTTTCACAGATATAACTTGCTATCATTGCTCTTTGTTCTGGCTGTCCACTCACTGTTGTAATACCAATAAGTTCACAGTCAGGATTTGATAAAAGATATGCAAGGCATATTGCATCATCAATATCAGAACCAATATCTGTATCAAGTATAACCTTTTCTTTCATATAATTCCTTTAGTTTCCTCGAAAATACAACAAAAGAGTGTTCATCAAAAAGTACAAACCTTATTTTTTTAATTGTTTTAAGTTCAGGTACAAAACCGATTACTGCCTTTAATGAAACCTCTGCAGCTTCTTCAATAGGATAACCAAATATACCAGTTGATATTGCAGGAAATGCAATTGAACAAAGACCTTTATTATCAGCAAGTTTTAAGGAATTTATGAAGCACGAAGAAAGTTTTTCTGCTGGATTGTTTTCTTTCGAGTATACAGGTCCAACAGTGTGAATCACATATGGATTAGGCAAATTATACCCAGCCGTTATAACAGATTCTCCAGTATTTATTGGGGCGTATTTTTTACATTCCTCATAGAGCAGGGAACCTGCTTTTTTGTGGATTGCCCCGGCAACCCCACCACCTGGCGCAAGATATTTGTTTGCAGCATTAACAACAACATCTATATCTGGCTGTGATGTAATATCTCCTATAAGGCACTCTATCTCAACATTATCTAACATTACCTTAAAATTTTCTTCCATAAATATTATATTAGTAGAATTGTTCTTTTTTGTTTTAACCAACTACTGTGATATTATAACATCTATAGGTATTTGACAATCAAGGAACTAAATCATTACAATTAATCGGGTGAAATTCTGCAAGGAAAGCAGAAATATTTTTATAACCTTGTTTCTTATCTAAACATTTTGAGAAAAAAATGAAAAAACTATTGGCGTTTTTATTTTTTCTTTTAACAGGAACAATTATGGCACAGGAAAATGTGTGTGATATTTT
>MWDQ01000047.1 GCA_002070645.1 candidate division TA06 bacterium ADurb.Bin131 | reverse complement strand
TTTGTACCTAATTAAACTTATAAAATATGTTATAATTGTTTTCATGGAATTTCAAAAAATAATTGTTTCTCTCGAGAATTACTGGATGAAAAAAGATTGTTTTCTATGGCACCCTTATGCCACTGAGGTTGGTGCAGGAACAATGAATCCTGCAACATTTTTTGGTATACTCGGCAAAGAAAAATGGAATGTTGTATATCTGGAACCATCCCAGAGACCTGCAGATGCAAGATATGGTGAAAATCCAATACGCCTTTATCAACACCATCAGATGCAGGTTATTCTTAAACCACCTCCCTCAAAAATACAGGATATCTACATACACAGCTTAAAAAGTATAGGTATAGATGTTTTCAAGCATGATTTGCGTTTTATTGAAGATAACTGGGAAGCACCAACACTCGGTGCCTGGGGTGTTGGATGGGAGGTCTGGCTTGATGGACTCGAGATAACCCAGTTTACATATATGCAACAGGCAGGGGGAATAAATCTTGACCCTGTTTCTGTAGAAATCACATACGGTCTTGATAGAATTGCATGTTTTCTTCAGGAAAAACAATCGGTTTTTGACATTGACTGGGGTTCAGGTGTATACTATGGAACTCTTTATAAGGAAAGAGAAAAACAGTACTCAATCTTTGGATTTAAGGAAGCAAATGTAGATTTATTGTGGATGTGTTTTGATGGATTTGAAAAAGAAGCAAGATTACTTCTCGATAAAGAACTTTTTTACCCTGCATATGACTATGTGCTGAAACTTTCACATATATTTAATCTTCTTGAATCAAGGGGCGCAATAAGCGTTAGTGAGAGGACAAGAATTATAACAAGAATAAGGGCTCTTGCCAATATCTGTGCCCAGCAGTATGTTGAAAAAACAATATGATGACATCAAGAGAATTAGTAAAGAGAGCAGTGTTATTTCAGGGTCCAGAAAGGATTCCATATTCACTTCCTGATGAATATGGAACAGACATAATAAGTGGCGGGGTTTATCCTGACCCAGCATGGAAGCCATCTTTTCCAGGAACTGAAACCAGGTGGGAAGACGAATGGCATTGTGTATGGGAACGTATTTCCGGGGATATTACAAAAGGACAGGTTACAGGTCATCCACTTAAATCCTATGACACCTTTGAAACATTCAAATGGCCAGATTTCAAAATCCCTGAAAGGTACAGAGCACTAAAACAACTTGTAGAAACCAATACTGAGGATAAATTTGTTCTTGCGAGTATTGATTTTTCCCTTATGCATCGGCTTGAATACCTCAGAGGCCATGAAAATGCCTGGACAGATCCTTATCTTGAGCCAGATAACCTGCATAAACTTCTTAACAAACTTTCAGAACTTGCTATTGACCAGATTGATATGGTTGCTGACGCTAAAGTACATGGTATCTGTTCAGCGGATGATTTGGGTTTTCAGGATAGACCTATGGTTTCTCCTGATATTTTTCATAAATTTTTTGCGCCATACTATAAAAAGGTCTATCAGCATGCAAAAGAAAAAGGGCTTTTGAATTTTCTGCATTCCTGCGGTTATATCATTGATTTGCTTGATGATTTAATAAAAGCAGGCCTTCAGGTAATTCAAATGGACCAACAGGAAAATATGGGGATTGAAAATCTCGCAAATAGATTTGGAGGAAAAATCTGTTTCTGGTGTCCTGTAGATATACAGAAAACAATGAATTCAGGAACAATTGAAGATGTTAGAAACTATGCAAAAAAACTTATAGATATGTTTGGTAGATACAATGGCGGATTCATTGCAAAGTGGTATGGTGCACCGGACGCAGTTGGACACACAAAAGAAAAAATCAGGGCAATGTGCGAGGTTTTTGTTTCCTATGGTAGAACCTTTTATAAAAAAGAGTAAGAATCCACTGAACCTGCTTTACCCCTGAGGCACAATTCTTTTAATCTTTCGGACCTCGCTATACAGTCAACCAGATATTTGTGGAAACTTAATTAATGCTACCGAGTTTTTCTATATCAAGAGAGCCAATATTGTTAAGAACCTTTTTTATTGCCTTCCCAACCATATCCGCAACATCTGGCCCATTAGGTGCTCGAAGTGGCTCTGTCATTCCAAAATGTGTATCTGTATGCCTCTGGGCTACAGGATAATGTTCTGGATTATAGGAAACACTTTTACTATTAGGACATGACCAGGGACATCCCTTTCCATAAGCATTCTTTGCCTGAAAAACAGTCATATATGGAAGAATAAAATTCTGCCATACAGAAATCTTCGCTCCTTCTGCCTGTATTGCCTTCATTACAGCATTTCTGAATATATTTGGTTTACCCTTCCACCCGAATTCCTCTGGCACAAGACGGATTGTATAATTGTACCAGTTGTGTTTATGGTTTTCTGGAACAAACGGAATTATAAGACCTTTTGTTCCTTTTAGTTCTTTTGTAAGAACACCTGCATTTTGTTCCTGAATTTCTAGATACCTATCAAGTTTTGTTAATTGGGCTCTTCCAAATGCAGCGGTAAGATCATTATTTCTATACATCCAGCCCAGGGCATAGGCATGGTAGTCCCTTTTTTCAGAAGGTGTTTGCGTTTCTCCAAAAGACCATACCATCAGTGCCTTTTTATACATTTCTTCATTATCAGTAACAAACATCCCACCTTCTCCAGAACAAAGGCATTTGTTCTGGTTAAAACTGAATGCAGCACAATCCCCCCAGAGTCCTACCTTTTTTCCCTTAAATAGGGCACCGTGCGCCTGGCAGCAGTCCTCAATAACCTTAAGATTATATTTTTTAGCAATTAAAAGAACTTCATCCATATTTACAGCCATGCCGTGTAAATGAACAACTATGATTGCTTTAGTTTTTTCTGTTATGGCTGCCTCAATTTTTTTTGTATCCATATTCATTGTATCAAAATCAATATCAACAAATACAGGAATACAATTATGATGTAAAACACATGTAGCACTCGATGACCAGGTATATGCAGGAACAATAACCTGATCTCCTGCACCACAATCACAGGCAGCCACAGCCATATGAAGTGCTGCAGTACCGCTGTTTGTTGTTATAGAAAACTTATTTCCATTCCATGCGGCAAACTCTTTTTCAAACTCTTTGCAGTTTGGGCCAAACGCATGGTTTGTTTGATTGAGTGAATCAAGAACATATTTTCTATCAATCTCATCTATCGGAGGCCATGGCTTTATGAAGCCCTCTGGAATCAATCTTTTCCCACCATTAATTGCAAGTTTTTCTTCTGTCATAATATCTCCTATTGTTATTGCAGGTAAATTTTTCTTAATCTATTTTTCTTTAATGCCAGAGTTTATGTAAAAGCCGGGCAGATGCATCAGCAACCTTATATCCGGCAAGTGGTTCATGTCTTGTCCAGTAGATTGTCATTCCTGAATATCCCCCACCCATTACACCATAAATTGTTGGACAATATCCATACCATCCATTAGCAAGTTGACCTATCATTGTTATTTTCGAGGGACTTCTTCTGCGGATATCAATCCCAAACTGGCAGTAATATTCATAAGGATTTGTTGCAATACAACAATCACCTATTCTTATTGCATTAACAGATACTTCTTCAAAAGGATTATCTTTATAGTCATTGTAAAGTTCAAGTATACTCCATTGTAAAACGTAATTACCTCTCCCTGATTTTTGCTCACCATCTTCAAAGATTTTCCTCGCATTTTCAATCTCTTTTTCATCTGGTATTCGAACCTTCATAGAAATTGTTTCTGTGGCAGTTTTTATTATAGTATCAGAAATATAGTCAGACTTTGCAATAATATTCATTGTTTCAGAAGCAAGGGTTGCTCCAATTTCTCTCATTCTTTGTACCCCAGGCACCCTTTTATCTGGATTCATAAGATCCCATGGCGAAAGGTCTCCGCTTGCTCCCTGGATATAAACAACAGGAAGATTCTCTATATCCAGAATATGTCTGATAATCCTTCTTGCCTCACCAGGATAATCTGCTGATGCTAAGTTTTCGCTTTCAACGCAGGTTGAATGACAGGCATTATTGTGTATAATTGCTATATACTTGTTGTCCTTATCAACTATTGAAATAACGCAGTGAGTCGGATCTTCCGAGCCTTCAATTCCTGCAAAGTCAGGTCTTTTTGTATTACCATACATTGTATGACTACCATCCATCCAGCATACCCTGCGGTTGTATCCAATAAGGGCTTTACCTTTTCCATAGGCAATCTTTGCCTCTCTTGCAGAAGAAACAGTTTTCCCTGCAAGATCAGCAAGATGCATTTCAAGTTCTTCGAGATATTCCTTGTTAATCGGGTCATCAGGAAGAAGACCTGCTGTATTTGGCCCTGTATGAGTATGGGTACAAAATATATAAATATTTTCTGATGGAACCCCTGTGCTTTTTTCAATATGTTTTCTTACTTTTTCTGCAAAAGCAGGAAGCAATGTTGCAAGGTCGCAGCCAATAATAATGATTTTATTATCTCCATCTGAAAGAAAAACACAGTTTGCTTCAAGGTCATCCATTATATATTTACATTTTCTTATGTATAACTGACCCATAATACTATCACCAATTCTGCAATTTATTTTCTTTGTTCCTGCTGATGCAAAAATAGGCATATGATATCCTTGTTATGGTAATGTGCTTTACCTTGTTTTAGAATTTTTTATTCAGATATTGGATTTTTCAGTTTACAATCTTAATATTTTTATCAGAGTTTAAATGTCATTCCATCAGATGCAGCAATTATATCAATAAATGTTTGCTTTGACAAATGTTCTGTTTTTTCCCATATTCTTTCTTTTAACATTGTCATTCCAAAATGTGTAAGTATTGCCTTTTTTGGTTTAACTTCTGTTATTATCTCAAGCGCTTCAGGAAGCCCGAGATGCATTACTCCTGGTCTTGGCTGGCTGAAAACAACATTCACAATTAAAATATCAGTCCCTTTATATGCAGTAATAATTTCAGGAAAAAATTCAGTATCAGGAATATAACCTATTGAAGGAAGGTTTTTACTTTCGATTATAAACCCGTATGTTTCTGTCTGGTGTCTCATCAGAAGTGGTATTTTTATATCTAACTCTTTTACCTTATAAAAAGAGGAAGCAGAAACCTCGATAACTTTTTCAAGAAATTTTAATGCATACGGAAAGATTACTGGTGGATTTTCAAGAGCTTCATGTGGACAGAAAAGAATACCCTTTTTATTGAACCCACCGTCTGTCATTGCCTCAATCATAACATTAACATCATTCGTGTGGTCTATATGTTTATGGGACACAAAGATTGCATCAAGGTATGAACTTTTAAGTGGTGGCCGTGATTTGTTTACCCTGACAAGACATCCAGGGCCAGGGTCAACAAGCATTCTCGTATCGTTTACCTCAAACCACATCCCCCCGGAAGCCCGCAGTTGTCTTATCATTACAAAACGGGCTCCTGCTGTACCGAGAAATTTAATAAAATTCAACTATGTTTCCCGGTTATGTAAAACTTATCTGGTCAAGAAATGGTTTGAGTTTTTCTGCCCTCGGGGCATTTTTAAGTTTCTGTATTGCTTTTCCTTCTATCTGCCTTATTCTTTCCCTTGTAAGGTTAAAATATTTTCCTACTTCCTCGAGGGTTCTCGCATAACCTTCTTTATCCAGACCAAATCTAAGTCTTAGAATTTTTTCCTCTCTATCATCAAGAATTTCAAATGCTTTTTCGAGTTCTTCCCGCAACAATGTTCTTCTCGTGTGACTCAAAGGGCTTGATTCTTCATCACCCTCAATAAAATCACCGATTGTTGCCCTTTCTTCGTCTCCAACAGGCATATCGAGAGAAATCGGTTCAGGCCTCATTGATTTTTTAATTTTTTTGATTTTGTCTATGCCAAGGTTAATTGCATTGGCTATTTCTTCGTCTGTTGGTTCTCTGTCAAGATTTTGTGAGAGAGCCCTGTAAATTTTGTTCACCTTATTGATTTTTTCAATCATATGTACAGGTATCCTGATTGTAGCTGAGTGGTCTGCAATTGCTCTCGTAATTGCCTGTCTTATCCACCAGGTTGCATAAGTGCTGAACTTGAATCCTTCTCTGTATCTGAATTTTTCAACTGCCTTCATAAGTCCAATATTACCTTCTTGTATCAGGTCTCTTAAAGAAAGTTTAGGATTTGAATATTTTTTTGCAATACTTATTACAAGTCGAAGATTTGCCTGAATTAATCTATCCCTTGCATTAATAAATCCCTGTTCATATTCCATTATTTTTTTACTTGTCTTTCCGTTTTTCCTTTTTTTTGTTAACCTTAACAGTTCTTTTTTTGATTTTTCCATTATCTTTGCTATTTCAACCTCTTCCTCTGATGTAAGAAGATTGAATGAACCAGCATTTTTAAGATATGCCCTAAGCGGATTACGCAGATCTTCGAGAGCACCTTTTATATCCTCATCGCTTTCTGTGTCCGCAAAAAGATCATCCCCGATTTCAATCTGCATTTCTTCAAGTTCATCAAAAAGTTCATCAATCTTATCTCCAGGAGTATCTATAGGAAGAAACTTGTTTATGTCCTCAAGAAAAACTGTTTTGTTTTCTTTTCCAATGGCAAGAATCCTGTTTTTTGCCCTTCTAAAACGCTCTTCAGAAAATCTAAACTCATTTTCCAGGGTTATTGGTTTTACTGAAGAATGTCCTTGCTTTTTCTGTTTTTCTTCAACAGACCGAGACTTTTTTTCTGCAGATTTTTTACTCTTCTTTACCATTGGAATTCCTCCTGAATGTGAAAGGTTTAAGATTTTTCTCGCTCATTTTCTTGATGCAAAACTGTAATTGTTCAAGTTCAGATTCACATGTTTCACCATTTTTTTGTTTTTGTCTTATAATCTGCCTTAACTCATCGCGTTTTCTTTTATATGACTGTTTACCCAATTGATTCAGGCAATCATAAAAAATCTTCCTTGTTGTTTCAATATTTTCAACATTTTCCTCCTTGAGAACCGCGCCTGTAAGGTGCCCAGCATAAACAGGATTTCCTATTTTGTTTAGTATTTTCGAAGCATTTCTGGGTGAGGTATCCCCTTTTATACAACACCCAACAAGTATCTTAAGATCTTCTGTTAGATATTCTGTATATTCTTTAATTTCCTTTGCCCATTCTGGTTGCCTTAAAAGTATTTCAACAAGAGTTTGCTCTGCAATATCACTTGCATATGGGTGGTGCTTTACTGGAAGGTTTTCAACATCCTGTCTCTCATGCTTTTCATTTATTAAAAACACTTGTTTTGTGAGAAGTTCCTCATCAATATCAAATAACCTTGCAACCTCTTTTATCCTGAGGTTTTTCTCAATTTCATCTGGTATCTTTTTTATAAGTTTTATCATTTCCTCAGCCAGTTCTGCTTTTCCTTTGATACTGTCAACTGAATATTTTTGAGATCCAACCTGATATACAAAGTCAATAAAATCCTTTGATTGATTTAAAAGATTTTTTAGGGCATCATAGCCGTAATTGTCAAGAAAATCTTCTGGATCAAAACCAGAAGGCATTACGCCTATTTTTACCTGAAACCCAGCAGCAAGAATTGATTCAATACTGCGGTATGCTGCAGCACTACCAGCGGAATCAGAATCAAAAACAAGAAGTATATTATTTGTCCACCTTTTTAAGGTTCTCAGGTGACTGTCAGTAAGAGCAGTCCCCAAAGAAGCAAGGGTATTGTTAAACCCAGAAAGGTGCATTTTAACAAGATCAAAGTATCCCTCAACAATTATTGAAAAACCAGTTGTTTTTATTTTTTCTTTTGCCCAGTTAAAGCCATAAAATATGCTTCCCTTTTTGAAAACATAATTCTCTGGAGAATTAAGATATTTTGGTTGTTGTTCCTGATCAATAGATCTGCCTCCAAATCCCAAAACATTATTTCTTATGTCAAAAATCGGGAGCATCACCCTATGTCTGAAAACATCAGAATACTGTCCTTCCCTTTTTACAATAAGCCCTGCCTGTTCAAAATCCGATAGAGACAAATTCTTTTCTTTTAGGTACTGGACAAATCTATTACCTGCTGGAGAATATCCAAAGCCAAATTTTTCCCAGGAATCCCTCGGAATATTCCTTTTTTCAAGAAAGCCAACCGCAACATTTCCATAACTTGAATTTAGCATTTCTCTAAAAAAACTCATCGCAATCTTGTTGGCTTCTATAATTTTCTTTTTTCTTATATCTGTGTATTGTGATAAGGTATCAGAAGATAGTTCTATTCCCGCCATTTCCGCGGCTACTGCGGCTGCTTCAGAAAATGAAAGGTTTTCTATCCTCATCAAGAAATTTATAACATTTCCACCCACATTACATCCAAAACAATGAAAAATCTGTTTTTCTTCACTAACAATAAATGAAGGCGTTTTTTCAGGATGAAATGGACACAACCCTTTATAATTTCTGCCAGATTTTTTCAGCGCCACATACCTTGAAACAACCTGCACTATATCCAGTTTCTCAATGATTTCATCAATCTTTTCAGGTGTAATCATAATATTAGTATTGCAAAATATATATAAAATTTTCTGCTTCTTTTTTTTCCTGGTTATAAATGTCTATCCACTTATTACTTATACCGATTCTAAAGGGCAATTGTCAACAGATACAAAAAGATATTTTAAGAAAAGTGTTTTCCTGATGTATAATTTTATATGCTATTTCGAATCATAAGAACAGCCATTAGTGCAGTAATATTGATTTTAATAGGATATTACTTCGGAGTGCGAGGGGTTAGGTTTTACAAGGTTATATCAGAATCAATGCTTCCAACACTCGAGGTTGGAGATTATCTGATGGGACAAAAACCTGAAAATCTCAAATATGGGGATATTATTATTCTCGATGACCCTATGGATAAAAGTGGAACAATTATAAAACGTCTTATAGGATTAGAAGGAGACCTTATAGAGATAAGAACCGATGGTTACCTCTATAGAAATAGAGAAAGAATTTCTGAACCATATATTAAAGAAAAACCAGTTTATACAGTGAATCCAGTTAAAATAGGACCCGGCGAGGTTTATGTCCTCGGAGATAATAGAAATAATAGCGCTGATAGCAGTGTCTGGGGACCTGTTCCAATTGAAACAATCCGTGCAAAAGTTTTTATGAGATACTGGCCAATAAAAAGGTTTAAGATCTTTTAGCAGGATTATAACAAACCACAACCCTCGATAAAATTCAAAAGCAATTCAATAAAAAGGTACGGACCCCTTCTTCGAGGTCCGTACCGTCTGATGCTATACACAGATTATTACTTCACTGCTGCTTTCAATTCGGAACCAGCCCTGAATACAGGGATATTCTTCGCTGGAATCTTGATTGTATCTCCGGTTCTCGGATTTCTTCCTGTGCGCGCTTTTCTCTTCACAACCTTAAATGTTCCGAATCCTACCAATGTAACTGGTTTGCCTTTCTTCAAAGATGCCTTTATACTATCGATAACAGTATCTACTGCTGCTGCTGCCTCTTTTTTTGAGCACACCACTTTTGCTACTGCTTCTACCAATTCTGATTTATTCATTCGGTTTCACCTCCTTTCATCTTTATTTGTCTCAATATATCATTGGCTTTTTAACTTGTCAAGTCCTGTTAACTATTGACTGACAATCGTTTTGGAATTATTGTAGTTATATGGACAAGGATTTACAAGATATTATTAAGATTTTGAGCGCTGATTTACGCATACTTCCTGCATCTGGTGGGCTTTTGTTTGCTGTTTCTGGAGGACCGGATTCAACTACACTTGTTGACATCATAGCAAACAACTTCCCTTCAATAAAAAAAAGGATGCGTATAGCATACATTCATCATGGACTAAGAAAAAACGCAGACAGAGAACTGCTGTTTGTAAAAAATATTGCGAAGAAATGGGATATACCTTTTCACTCGAGGAAAATAAAAATCAATAAAACCAGTGACAAATCTCTCGAAGAAATTGCAAGAATAAAAAGATACGATGCCTTATTTACAATCGCAAAAAAGTATAATTGTTGTGCGGTTGTAACCGCGCACACATCTGATGATAACGCAGAAACAATCATTTTCAATCTTCTTAATGGCTCAGGGTTAAAAGGACTTTGTGGAATATTTCCCTCGACCCAGGTTAAAGACGGGCTTTTTCTTTTAAGACCAATGCTTTCTGTTTCAAAAAGCCAGATTATCTCTTACATAAATAAGAGAAATCTAAGATATTTGACTGACGAAAGTAATCTTGATACAAGATTTAAACGCAATTTTATTCGTCATAAAATCTTTCCATTGTTTGAAAAAATAAATCCAGCATTCAAGAAAAACATCTCACGGACATCAAAAATCCTCACTGATGATTATCTCTATATAAAATCCACTGCAGAAGAAATACTGGAGAAATACTTTACTTTCGATAAAGATTCTGTAATATTTTCAGCGAAAATTTTTAAGAAATTTCATCCATCCATTCAGAGGTTTGTTTTAAGAAAAATCATTGTTAGCATCTGCGGACTTTCTCATCCTATTGATTTCGCAACCATTGAAAGAATCAGAAATACAGTTATTTCTGGAAATAAAATATATATTGAAAAATATAATATCCTGGTTATGTATGATAATGGTAACATTACAATACAAAAGCATAAACTTCAGAAATCAAAACCCCTGGTTTTTTCAGTGTCTCTAAAGATTCCGGGTAAAACAAAAATTCCTGATTTTGACTGGACAATTATTACAAGGTATACCTCATTCAAAAAAAATTTTCTTAAGAACCCTGATAGATTCGTTGCATATATAAATGCACAAGCCGTCAAGAATAACCTGATTGTTTGTAATCCAGACATGCATACACACTTTATACCACTTGGTATGGATAAGCAGGTTAGTTTTCACAAATACTGGAAAACCCACAAAAAACATATAACAAAATTTGTACAGTTCCCTGTTGTTGTTCAGGATGGGAAAAAAATTGTCTGGGTTATTGGTGGTCAGATATCAGATGATTATGCAATTAAGAAGGTAAACAGAATTCTCGAGATAAGAATTATAAAAGAATCATAGAAGTGTTTTATCAGAGTATACAGGGGCACCACGGTAAAAAGTACAGAGAACCTTTCCAACGAATTTCTTGTCTAAAAATGGAGTATTTTTACTTAGAGAATAAATATTTTCTTTTTTAAGTACCCACTCTCTCTCTGGGTCAAAAATAACACAGTTTGCCTCTGCGCCTCTGGTGATAGTATTGGGTTTAAGGTTTAATATTTTTGCAGGCGTACATGTCATCTTCTCAATAAGTTTAATTGGCTTTATCCCATATCTTATAAGTGTCATAGCAAGAGGAAGTGCTGTCTCAAAACCAACCATTCCAAAAGGTGCATTCTCAATGCCAGAACCCTTTTCCTCTTCTGAATGAGGTGCATGGTCGGTTACTATTGCATCAATTGTATCTTCTTTTATCCCTTTTATAAGCGCCTTAACATCTTCCTGTGTTCTCAAGGGTGGACTTACCTTTGCATTTGCATTATATCCTTTAAGGGCATCCTCTGTTAAGGTAAGGTGATGAATTGTTGCCTCACAGGTGATGTTGTTTAATTGTTTCTTTGCCTCCCTCACAAGGTCAACAGATTTTTTTGTGGTAAGATGCGCGAGATGCAGATTTGCGCAGGTTAACCCT
Organism: candidate division TA06 bacterium ADurb.Bin131; assembly: GCA_002070645.1. Taxonomy (GTDB): domain Bacteria; phylum Ratteibacteria; class UBA8468; order B48-G9; family DTJG01; genus DTJG01. The sequence continues at coordinate 1,588 of MWDQ01000047.1, read as the reverse complement.
GCAAGAGAAATATCCCTGTACACCATTATATGTTCTGCCTCAGCGGGAATACCTCTTAACCCGAGTTTTGTTGATAAAAGGCCTTCATTCATTACACCATTTTTTGCAAGAATCTGGTCCTCACTATGAGACACAACAACCTTTTGCCAGGTCTTACTATATTCAAGGGCTCTTCTGAATATAAGAGAATCCATAACGCAGTTTCCATCATCAGAAAATCCAACCACTCCTGCCTGGGCAAGTTCTCCCATTGGAGAAAGAAGTTCGCCTTTTCTTCCAATTGTTACAGTGCCATAGGGCAGAACTTCTATCAATGCTTTTCTCGATTGTTCAAAAATATAACCAGCAACAACCTTATTGTCTATTGATGGCTGGGTGTTAGCCATACAACAAATAGTTGTAAACCCCCCTGATGCAGCAGAATAGCTGCCAGAAAGGATTGTTTCTTCTTCTTCATTCCCTGGCTCACGAAGATGGCAATGCATATCAATAAGCCCGGGAATAAGCCAGAGTCCTGTTCCATCTATGACTTTTGAGGTTTTTCTACTAATATTTTTGCAGATATCAGAAAAAACACTGTCTGAGATTAAAATATCCAGGACATCATCTGTTTTACTATGAGGATCAATTACGCGAATGTTTTTTATAAGTATTTCCATCAAAATAATTTTAATCCAATATCAGTGGATTTACAAATCACAGGATAAACTGAGATAGATATTTTTTACTGATTATGAAACCTTCTTCTCTTCCAACAGCACCATCTTCGTGTTCTATACTGAGGACCCCATTATATCCAATTTTTCTCAGGCGTCCGATATATTCACCCCAGCAAATCTTGCCATATCCTGGAATTACATATCTCCACCAGCCCTTTTCCTGATTTCCAATTCTTCTGAGCAGATGCTGTTTAATCTCACAATCTTTTGCATGCGTATGGAAGATGCGTGTTGCAAAATCATCCACTGCCGAAAGATAATCAATCCCTTGATGAACAAGATGCGAAGGATCAAAGTTAAGACCAAAGTTTGAATCTGGCACAAGTTCAAAAAGTTTCTTCCAGTGTTCGAGATGTTGAATATTTGTGGCAAACCAGTTTTCCAATGCAATCCTGACACCGTGCGCTGCCGCAAACGAACAAACCTCACTGAAATACTCTGCTGTGTCTTGCTCAATGGTTTGCATTTTTGTTTTTCCTGGCAAAGGCATGCCAGCCATAGTACAAACAACATCAACTTCAGTTAATTCTGCAACAAGGATTAAGTTTTTCAGATGTTTTTTTATCTGTTCCCGCTGTGTTGGAGAAGGATCCAAAACATTAACATAGCAGGCATAACTTGATGGCTTAACTCCAGTGCTCTGAAAAAGATTTTTAAGTTTTTTACCAGAATCTGCAAGAACCTCTTCTGGCACAATATGACCTGCACCAGGGATAGACACAACTTCTATCTTTGAAAATCCATTTTCAGCAGCAAACTTCAGAACATGTTCAAGATTTTCCTTCATAAAAGGCGCTGTTAAAAACCCAATTTCCATTTTCCCCCCTTTTTTGAAAAAAGATAGTGGCAAACTTAGTGTCGTGTCTCTT
>MWDQ01000046.1 GCA_002070645.1 candidate division TA06 bacterium ADurb.Bin131 | reverse complement strand
TTGAATTTCCCGATTAATCCATAGTTTTCTTCTTCCCATAAATTTCCTGTTTAACCTTCTATAATGATTCTACCTTATTATATCTTTTTGTCAATCTTTTATATGAGGGGTAATCTTTTCAAGAAGACCTTCTTTTCCGACTGCACCAATGATTTTTTCTTCTATTTTTCCGTTTTTGAAGAGGATAAACGTGGGTATGGAAAAAATCTGAAATCTTGCTGCTATATCCGGATTGTCATCAACATTAAGTTTTGCTACAACAATCTTTCCTTCAAGATCCTTTGCAATCCCTTCCACAATAGGCGCCATCATTCTACATGGTCCACACCAGTCAGCATAAAAATCAACAAGCATAAGAAAATTTCCATTTAATGCTTCATCAAAGTTTTCTTTATTAAGTATTAGCATTCTATCCTCCTTGTTAGATTATATTTAGATGTTTATCTTATATCAAAGATTCGCGCGCATATTCGCTTTAAAAGTTTCCAGTATCCAGAATCCAGATTTCCGTTCAACTCCATTCTTAAAAATGGGCACTCTAACCTCTTACTATTTCGCAAAGAGGAATGTAATGCACGTAAAAATATTCAGCATACCTATTTTCTCTGTGCTCTTATTGCACAAGAAAACAATAAGGATCCTCTTTGAGGTAATCTCCATAAATACAATATGCAAATGCTCTACATCCTTTACAGTTTTTTATTTTACAACTGCCACATAATCCTTTGAGATCCTTTTTTTTGATATTTCTTAGAGGATTGGTTTCCCATATTTTTTCAAATGACTGGGAAAGTATATTTCCTATGTTTAGGGCAAACCTTCTGCATGGAAAAACACTTCCATCATGCATTATGGCGCAACCGGTTTTCCCCACTACGCAGGGAGCACCAAACATCTGCCAGTTTTTTTCTCCCTTCTTAATCTTAAAAGCCTTATACTGCAATACAAGGTTCAGGTCCTCAGAAGAAAACCCACACCTTTCAAGTAATTCTATTATCGTGTTTTTCCACGTTTGTTTTGAGAGTATAAACTTGGACAGTTGTCTACCTTTACCCATAGGGAAAAATCTCTCGAGAATAAATCCGTCAAATCCATACTTTTCAACAAGTTCAAATAATCCTGAAACCTGATTTGAATTGTTTTCCATCATAGTGAACATTAAAATCTTTTCGCCTTTGAAATAAGATACCAGTTTGAGAATATCAAGAAATTTATCATAAGGAAACTTCCTTATATATTCAAAAAATTCTTTTTCGGAACCTTCGCAGGAAATCTTTATTGTTTTTAGCTTGGAAAACGAGGAAATTTTCTTAACAATGTCCCTTTCAAGTAGTGTTCCATTTGTAATGATGCCAAATTTTTCAATACTATCATTTTTTTCAAGCATCTCGCATATATTCCAGAAATCAGGATGAAGCAAAGGTTCTCCTCCTGTAATATCTATTGTAGTGTGTTTGTTTGTTTTTTTAAGAAACTGTGTAAGATTAGCCAAAACTTTTTTAATTTGAGCACCCTCAAGCATATTTTCTGGGTTGAAGGAATCCTGATAACAATGTTTACATCTAAGATTGCATGCTTCTATTATATGCCACTGAATATGAAACCTGGTGATTTTTTTCATTGTTTAATTCTAACCCAATACTGGAAATTGTGCGAATATTTATTTTACAAGTCAGGTTTGTTTTGTTAAAATAGCAATCGTCAAGAATTTTCATGATGGAGGACATATGAAAAATTATGCTCTTGGGCTTGATTATGGAACAAACTCAGTAAGAGCAGTTGTTATTAATCTTTCCAATGGCAGGGAGGTTGTTCAACTTATTGAAAACTATCCTTCTGGAAGAAATGGAATTATCACTGATCCTGAAAATCCCCACCTTGCAAGACAGAATCCAGCAGATTACATATACTGCCTTAAAAATATTGGCAAAAAACTCCAGAGAATTTTAAGGAGAAAAGGAATTCACTCAGAAAATATTATTGGAATTGGTGTTGATACAACAGGCAGCACTCCAATTCCTGTTGATGAAAATCTTGTACCTCTTTGTTTCAAGAGGGAGTTCAGAACAAACAAGAATGCCATGGCATGGCTATGGAAAGACCATGTGTCTGCTGATGAAGCAGAAGAAATAACAAACCTTGCAAGAAAAATCAGGCCTCAATACCTTTCGAAGATAGGAGGCGTTTATTCTTCAGAGTGGTTTTTTTCAAAGATTCTTCACCTTTCGAGAACAGACAAAAAAGTTTTTCAGGCAAGTGCAAGTTTTGTTGAACTTGCTGATTTTATTCCAGCAATGCTTGTTGGTTGCAAAAAACCATCTGATGTTATCAGAAGTATTTGTGCTGCTGGACATAAAGCAATGTATAACCAGCAATGGGGAGGATTACCAGATGAAGAATTCCTTGTTATGTTAAATCCTGCATTCAAAGGTTTGAGAGCAAAACTTTATGAAAAAGCATACCCTGCTGGTACAAAAGTAGGAGGTCTTTCAAAATACTGGGCTGATAAACTCGGGCTTGTTGAAGGAACAGCAGTTAGCGTGGGTGCCTTTGATGCTCATATGGGTGCAGTTGGTGCAGGTATTGATGAAAATATCCTTGTGAAGATTATGGGTACATCAACCTGTGATATTATGATTTTCCCAAAAGATAAAAACATTCCTGATATTCCCGGACTTTGCGGAATTGTTCCTGATTCTGTTATTCCTGGATTTATTGGATTGGAAGCCGGACAATCTGCTGTTGGAGACATCTTCTACTGGTTTTTGAAAACATTCTTACCTGAAAAAAGAAGAAATGTTTATAACTATTATACACGTCTTGCAAGAAATATTAAGCCAGGAGCATCCGGATTATTGGCACTTGACTGGCATAATGGCAACAGAACAATTCTTGTTGATCAAAAACTTACAGGACTGATTCTCGGATTTACCCTGGGCACAAAACCCGAGGAAGTATACAGGGCTCTTATTGAAGCAACCGGATTTGGCGCAAGAATCATCATTGAACGCATTGAAGAATACGGGGTTAATGTAGAGTCAATTGTTGCCTGTGGTGGATTGCCTGATAAAAATCCTCTCCTGATGCAGATTTATGCTGATATTACAGGAAAGGAAATAAAAATATCTGCTTCGGAACAAACATGCGCTGTTGGAGCAGCCATCTTTGGTGCGATTGCTGCGGGAAAGGAAAAATCCGGATTTGAAAATGTTCGGGAAGCCCAGAAAAAAATCTGCCGTTTCAAAATAATAAAATATAAACCAGTTCAAACAAATCATTCTGTATATAACCAGATTTATAGACATTACAAAAAACTTCATGATATATTCGGAACTCCCCAATATAAAGAAAATCTTTACGATGTTATGAAGGATTTACTGAAAATTCGTTTAAGCATAAGGGATTAATGGAATAGGGCTATGGATTATTTCATTGACTATGGATGTTCTTTTATCCAAACACAGGGGCCTGAAAATGCTGTTAGATTTTTGGTAGAGTCGAGGATGGAAATCCTTGATATGAAAAAGAAATCCATTGTTTTCTACCAGGCGGCTTCATGTAAAAGCGAAAACACCTTTGCGAAAAAAAACCTGTTTATGGAAGATAATTATAATTTTATTCCTGTTTTTGAGGAAACCAACAAGATTATTATCTTTCGTTCTTATGTCCCCTGGAGGGAAAAATATGTTTCAATAGATGATAAAAACAGCAATACCTTTCGTGTATGGGGAAAGCCAGAGTTTTTACTTAAAAAATTAGAAGAAGTTACACTTCTCGAAAACAACAAGATGATAATTAATGCCACACACAAAGGATTTATACTTATTGGCAGGACTGAAATACTTGATGGAAAAACAGGTCTTAAAGTCATTATTGAATATCCTGTAAAGACAATGAATACAAACATTGAAAAACAGGCGTACCAGGTTGATACTGGTCCTGTGCTCTATCCTCTTCTCGAAGAAAGAAATCTGTCCATTGCCTATATTGCTTTTAATGCAGAAGGTTTCTGTGATTTTGTGATTGAACAACCTACCCGTATAAAAGATAATGTTGTAGTTCCTCATTTTTCTGGTATTATAAAGAATGTACGGTGCAAAAATCTATTGTATGCAATAAAGCCATAGAAGAAAGAATGAAGGGTTTTTATGTTGAAGATATTCAGCATATCATATATAAAGACACATTATATTATTCCCATAATCCCTGTATTGTAAGATTAAAAGACAAAAGTATCCTCTTTTCATTTAGAAGGGCTCCTCAGAGAAAGCCATACTCATCTCATATTGATAGTGAAACGGTAGAATTCTTATGACATATGGCTATAGAAGACCTCCATATAGGGTCAAAGGTTGCATTAGTGAGGATAACGGTAATTCCTGGGATATTAAAAATGAGATTATTATTTGTTTTGACGGTGAACACGGACCCCAGTTCAATACAGGTGGAAGATGATACTATTATGACATCTTTTTACACCCATACCTGTAAACTTACCGATAAGGAAAACCCAGGACTTTTTACTCATATCCATGGAAAAAGATATATTGTTTTTGTAAGGTTTAATGTCTAACACAGGAGAAATATGAAAAATCAAGAACAAAAAAGAAAACTTCTTTATAATCTTCTCGGAAAGTTACCCGATAGGAAAAGATCTGTTTCAGGCAAGGCATTTTACACACAAAACTGTGATGGATATCTGCTTGAGCATATTGTTCTGGACCTTAATGGAATCGAAGAAGTATCAGCATATCTCGCAAAACCAGCAATTGAAAAAGAAAAATTTCCGGTAATAGTGTTCAATCATGCACACGGAGGTAAATATGAACTCGGGAAAGATGAAATCTTATTAAAGAAAAGTGCTCTCGGTGGGAAATCATGGGCAGATATTTTAACCTCTTCTGGTTTTGCAGTTTTTTCAATTGACTGCTGGAACTTTGGAGATAGAAGCGGCAGAGATGAAACAGCATTATTTAAGGAACTTATCTGGAAAGGTTTCGTTTTATGGGGATTAATGGTTTATGACACAATAAAGGCAATTGACTATCTTGAAACAAGGGTGGATATAGATACAAAAAAACTCGGAATGATGGGTGTGTCTATGGGTAGCACAATGAGCTGGTGGGTTTCAGCACTTGATGTAAGGGTATGTGCATGCGTTGATATCTGTTGTCTGACTGATTTTGAATCCCTGATAGAAACAGGCAGGTTGAATGGACATGGAATATATTATTATGTCCCAGGACTTCTTGAACACTTTAATACAGCGGATATTAACGCTCTTATTGCCCCAAGACCACATCTTGCTCTAGAAGGTGAGTATGACACTCTTACACCTGCAAAGGGATTGGACAAAATAGACCTTATCCTGAAGAAGATCTACGCTGATTGTGGAGCACCTGATAACTGGACAATGAAGAGATATCATGTAGGACATCGACTTACATCTAATATGGCGTATGAAACAATACAATTCTTCAAAAAATATTTACTCACTTAAGTCAAAATATAAAGAATATTCTTTATCCTGTTTTGAATGCGCACATAACAATAAAATAACCTATAAGTAAAACAATACCAAGTGGAACACCGAATTTTGCCCATTCCTTGCTCGATATATTGAGTTTACTTGCTGATATTATGTTTGGAATATTTCCAGGGATAAGAATTCCCCCTGAAATTAAAAGCCCCATAAGGGCAAATTGAATCTGATCAATCCGCATCTTCGGACTTATTTCAGCAGAAGCAAGTGTTGCATTGTCGAGAATCGCTGAAACAGTATTTATCCAGTAAAGGGCAATATCTCCGAGAGGAACAATATACATGTCAATCACTGGCTTAAATCCAGAACCAAGAAAAAGAAGAGCCATAACAAACAGATATACCTTCCCAGACCTTACTAAAATATCCTTTGTACCCTCTTCAACAAGTTGTTTAGATTGGAGTGTGCCATTTTTCGGCTGCTGTGCCCTTACAAAAGCGCCAAAAATACCGAGAATCACCACTGCAGGAATAATATAAAACCATAGATGTCTGAACAAAAAGAAAAAATCAGCATGGTATGGTTCTCCCCTTAGTTTTGCCACTGCTATTGTTGAAAGTGGCTCGCCCACAGGAGTTAAAGCAGCACCAATGCCTATTGCAAAACAGGTAATGATTGTCATCCTTATCTCAAATTTTCTATCGAGGGGTAGTACACTTATTATCTCAGTGAGAACTATTGCTGCAATAATTGCTGTGATTATACTTGAAATAAGTCCGAGGATAACGATAAACAAAAAGGTAAATATATGAGAACCAAGAATTCCCTCACTTTTTATAATACCAGATGTAATTGGCTGTCTGAATCTTTTGAAAAGAAATCCTGCGATAAGAACCGCAAGGGTAATCTTGATTGGTTCAATAAGCCCTTCTTTTATGAGATGCAGAGACCACACCTTTTCGGGTCCAAAAAAATGTGAAATAGAGGCAGAAATAATTCCCATAATAAACAAAAATATCTCAAGGTTTTTCTCTACCTTATGCACAGTTAAAGGAAGCAAAAGAACAATCAGGATAATAATAATCTGATATACTATAAACATTGTATTTTCCGTTATTCCCACAAAAGGACATTTTCAAACTTTACCGGTGGCATTGGATTCTTAAAAGATGGAATATCTCCTTGTTTCGCCCACCATAAAGCAGTTCCTTCTTTTAATAACCATATGACTGTCCTGACAGTATATTCTGATTGAGGACATCCAGGACTGTATATCTCACCATTACCACAAACATTACCCCTTTCAGGGTCTCTGAACTGAATAAACCTTCTCATTGTTTCGAGTGTTGGATTTTTCTTCGCCTCATCAAGAAGTTCATTCATAAGTTGCCTGCGGCTATCCTGTTTCTTCCAGTAAATCTCATCACAACTTCCTGGTTTCAAATTTCTTGCTTTTATTGATGCCTGCCTTCTATCATTAAGATAAGCATTCATTTCAGGATGTTCTGCTGTCATCGCAGTAATAAAACCAAATCCATCCTTTGACCATCTTATACCGATTCTACAGGCACTTTTCTCAATCATTGCACAGTTTTTTTCTCTATCAACAATAATACAATTGCTCGGCCCCCAGAATTGATTATATCTTTCGAGAATTTCAACTGCTTCCTTTGCATTTTTACAGTATCTTGCAACAATCTTGAATACAGGGGCTGGAAAAGTTTCTTCTGGTTCTTCATCAAGAAATATTCCTGATGAAACACTGCCAATGATAAGATGCTCATTTAATGCTGGCCATTCTGGTTGTCCAAAGGGTTCTTCAGGACTTGTATCAAGGTTATTAGCAAGAAGAGGACCATGGTCGCTTTCTGGGAAAAAGATATAACTACATCGTGCACTTTGAGGTTTTACCTCCATATTTCCAATTTTTCCTGTACATATCATCCTGTGATAAAAATTCATCCCATTTGTATAAACAGCAGTAAGTCCATCATCAAATCCAGCACCATCTCTGATACCCTTCCATTCAGCAGAAATAAGTTCCTTCATTCCACGAAGCTCAGGATATTTCTTAAAATTCACAGGTGTATTTAACCTCTTTTGACTATACTGCAAAACAATATTTATAATTTCGGATTCTTCCCTATCAGGTATATGATTTTTCAGCATATTAAGAAAAAGAGCACTCATTTTTTGAAGAAAATCCCTGTTTTCTGCTGCCCACTTTTTTGCTTCATTGTACCAATTTTCCTGTGTCCACATATTTACCTCTGAATTTTATTTACCTGAAATGAATCCTTAAAATAAATACCTTTGTTATGGTTTAATTCTTAGAATATGGGTAAAAAGTTTACCTTCCATTGATTTCACCCATAATTTTTTTGAATATATATGTTACCTCTTTATTGTTTTTTTTTCAAGAGATAATCTCGAGAGAACCTCTACGTTTAGGCACTCATAAGCAACAACCTGCATAATACCACTGGGTGCAAGGATTCTTATTGGAAGCCCTTCAACCCATACGCAGGCATCACCAAATGAATATCCCATATCTATATAAACAAGGACATTTTTCGGTATCTTCCAATCCTGATGTTCAAGTACATCATTTTCTGCACTTATAAGGATAATTTTCTGTTTTTTCCTTTCAAAAATTGCACTTGATTCAGGTTCTATACCTGTGTAACCAAGTCGTACAATAAGCGCACCATCAGGAGTATTTTTAATATAGTTTTCAACCTGTTGCTGAACATTACTGTGAAAATCAACATTTATTGCCCATTTTGCATCTTCATACTTTCCAACATATGTCCATGGCATATGCCCCATAGAGGCGATATAAACCTTTTCTCTTTTTTTAATTTCTTGTGAAATCAAACCAACTGCTTTTTCAATATTTGGCATCTGAGTATTTTCAAATTTTCTTACATGATATCTGATTCCATCAAGATATGCCCTTGCAAGATAGCCCTCTGGGATTGGTGCAACAGGATATTCATCCATAAACTGTTTTTTATAAAGGTACTTATCTCCCCACTGCGGACCATCATTATACAAATATGCTTTCCACATTGCAGGGGTATGTCCCTTTCTTGTGATTGCAGAAAAAATCTCTGCTGTTAAAACCCATCCATTCAGGGCATTAACAAGATAATTAAGCCGACCTGCCTTTGAACCATCTGAAAACTGAATACACCTGTCATCTTCTCCTGTGCCTGTATCAAACCATACATCACACATCTTTACCTGTTCAGCAAGTTCAGGAAGATCTTTTGGACCAAAACCAATAATGTATCCGCCTCTTTCTTTGAATGATTTCATCCTTGAAACTTCATTCTTAACAGTTGGCTTTGCCCCCCAGCCAATAATAGATACATCCAGTTTTCTTTCCTCAGGACTTCTTTCTTTCTTAAAAGGTCTATCAAAACCAGCATTAACAAACCCACCACTACGACCCCAGAGTTCATCCTGAAGACCTTGATAAACAATCGGATAAAAACCAATCAATCCCCCATTCATATGCCTTTCTGCAACAATTTCCGCAACTTTTGTAATCTCAGAAAGATTTGATTCAACCCTGTCACAGGCATCAAGAACAGCCCTACAGTATTGTTTTGCAGCAAACCCTGGATCAGACACCTTAAGTGTTTTTTCAGGAATCTTAAACTGGTCTATTCTCAAAAGGGTAAATGGGTATAGAATAGTTGCGTAAAGCGTTCCATCCCGTGTTGCAATCATTGCCATATGGGCATAAAGAGGGGTAAGTGTTCCATCTGGAAGTTTGTGAAATCCATGTGTAAATGGCTTTGGTTTACCATCAGCGCCAGGACTAAAATCAAAGTAATCAGGATTTTTAACTGTAATAACCCCGAGGTCTTCCATACTTTTTTTCTTTGGGTCATACCTTATAAGGTGATGAAGATATCCAGATCCAAAGCCAGTGTTATTGTCAATGCGCCATAAACAATAAATCTTTCCATCAGGATGAATACACAGGGAACCTCGTGAATCAGGATTTTTACCCTGAATCATTTTACCGAGATTCTTTGCTTTTACTGTTTTACCTGAACTTGAAAGGTCTATTTCATATAATTCTGGATAACTTATCATTGTCATGTATGCGGTCTTCTTATTACCTGAAAGTACCCAGCAGCATATAGCATAGCCATTACCCTGAGGTTTCTTAAAGATCTTTCCAGAAACAGTTATTGGCCTAACAACCAGAGTGTCTGTTGAAGGATCGTATGTTGCTATCTTAAAATCTTTTGTTATTGCATGTGCTCTACCCTGTACATCAATCAATGTTGTTGCATAGGGTAATAATATTGGACCAAGTTCCCTGTATTGTTTTGTTTTTCTGTCATAAATAACCCAGTGTTGATCCTCGCAGGTGACAACATAAATAAGGTTTCTTTCTTCATCTGCAACAACATCTATAACACCCTGACCTGGATATGGCATCCCGAGACATTCTGGTTTCTGGGTGCCAGGATCATAAACCATTACAAACCCACCAGGATATTCTGATGTATCTCCTTTGGATTTATATCCCTGTTTACTTCCAACATAAATTCTTCCACTGGGTGCAACAAAATTTCTTGTATGTATCTTTGACTGGGCAGCATAGCCAGTTGCATTGATACCACATACCTTATGGGTATCAATCACAATCTTTTGTTTTTCTGTATAAGGATCAAACTCAACAAGATATGAGTTTTCATTATATTTTGCTGTTCCAATATAAATCTTCCCATCAATACCCTCACAAAGAGAAAAATATCCTGATTCATTGTTATGGGTGCCTGGCAAGATATGGTATGCCTTGCCGGGTATATACTTAAAAGGTACAGGGTTTTGACTATTTGCGCTGAAAAGAAATCCCACAAAAATAAATAACCCCGTAAACAAAATTTTTATTTTTCTTTGCATATTCTCTCCTTTTTCAGTGTACAATATTTTTATCGCTGTTTTTCCCTTTAATAGTTTGTTTTTGTATTTGCCAGGTCTTAAGGGTATATGATAGCATAAGTAAAATAAATCAAGCAGCTAATAAAAAGGAGAACACAATGAGCGAAAAACTCTCGTGGGGAATTATTGGTACAGGTAATATTGCTAAAACATTTGCCAATGGTGTTATAAGGTCAAAAACAGGAAAA
>MWDQ01000045.1 GCA_002070645.1 candidate division TA06 bacterium ADurb.Bin131 | reverse complement strand
TAAACCCTTGTAAATAATTCTATATTAAAACCCGTTAATAAAAATCCTCAATTTCTATTAGACAAAGATATTACTTCCAATTTCAGAGAATATCCCATTTGATTAAGGATGTTTTCCACTGTGTCTATATTAGAAAATTCTCCCTCGTCTATTTTAGAGATATATTGCTGTGATACTCTTGATTTTTTTGGTAAGTTGAGATTGAAACAGGTTATACTTATTTCGATAATCAACAATTTTTTTAGCCACCTCTACTTTCTGTTTTATTATTTCATATCGAAATTTAAAATCTGAGTTTTTTGGCATTTTTTCTTTTATATAATCATCTACTTGTCCCATAATGCCTCCATTTTGTATCCTTGGTAATATTCTTTTCTTCTGTTCTTTGCAATATTAATTTCATTTTTAGGTATTTTTGTGTGTTTTCTTTACAAACCCATGTACCAGGATTATCTGTTTTTCATAATAAAAGAAAAACAAAATCCTGATTTGTCCTTCTTTCTTTGTGAATCACAGTTCAGGTATACGATTAGAAATTTCACCTGTATGAAGGTATCATAATTGTGGACCAAAGATTAAAGTTTGAGTTATTTATTTTCTATCTGATCAAATATCAATTTTTTTACCCTGTCTGGAATATTTCCAAATCTATCCTTCATTTCCTCAACAATTATTTCTGCATCATTTTTTGTATGAATTTCAGAAATTCTCTTGTAGATTTCAAATCTTAATGAAGGACTTGGAACCCATTCAGGATCAAGAAATCCTCTCATTGATGGTTTTGTGGTTAGTTCCTGAACTTTTTCTCCTGTGTATTTTGATGTTATTTCTTTCCAGAACCTGCAATATAACTGAAATCCAACCTGGTTGATGTATCCACTTTGTTTTTTCCCGAGAATATCCCCTGCACCTCTTATCTGAAGGTCTCTTATTGCAACCTTCATTCCGCTTCCTGGTTTTACAAGTTCATCGAGTGCTTTTAATCTTTCTTTAACAGTTATTGATACAGGCATATGTGCAGGAATAAGAAAATATGAATATGCTTTTACCTTATATCTTCCAACCCTGCCCCTGAGTTGATATAAATCAGCAAGACCAAAAAGATGGGCATTATCAACAATAAGTGTATTTGCATTTGGGACATCCAATCCGTTTTCAACAATTGTTGTTGCGACGAGAATCTGGATTTTACCATCAGCAAAATCGTTCATAACAGAAAGTATTTGGTCTTCTTTCATTCTACCATGAGCAACAGCAATACTTGTTTGTGGAAACATCTGCTGTAATCTGTTTTTTATCTTTTCGATATCATAGATTCTGTTATGAAGATAAAAGACCTGTCCCTGTCTTTTCAATTCATTTACAATAGCCATTTTAACAATTGTTTCGTTATATCTGCCGATGTACGTGGATACTGAAAGACGTCCTGTTGGAGGGCTTTCAAGTAAACTTATATCACGCAGCCCTGAAAGCGAAAAATACAATGTTCTCGGAATTGGCGTTGCTGTAAGAGTCAGAACCTCTACATTTCTAAAATTTGTCTTGAGTTTTTCCTTGTGAAGAACCCCAAACCTTTGTTCCTCATCAACTATTAAAAGTCCGAGATCTTTGAAAATAACATCCTTTTGTAAAATTCTATGCGTTCCAATTATAATGTCCACCTGTCCGTGCGCAATCTTTTGAAGAATTTTTTTCTGTTCTTTTTCTGGCTGTAATCTCGAAAGCATCTCAACAGAAACCGGAAACATTTTTGTTCTTTCCCTGAATGTTCTTAAATGCTGTTGCGCGAGAACCGTTGTTGGACATAGAATCGCAACCTGCTTGCCCCCTGAAACAACCTTGAAGGCAGCCCTTACAGCAATTTCTGTTTTCCCATAGCCAGAATCCCCGCATAAAAGACGGTCCATAATTCTTGGACTTTGAAGGTCTTTTTTTACTTCTTCTATTGAACGAATCTGGTCTGGGGTTTCCTCAAAAGGAAATGATTCCTCAAGCATTCTTTGAAGTTCATCATCCTCAGGATAAACAAATCCTCTGGCGTGTTTCCTTTCGATATAAAGGTTGTATAGATGCTCTGCGATACTATGAATCTCTGTTTTTATACTATCCCTTATCCTTATCCAGGTTTTGCTTCCGAGTCGACTTAACTGAGGATTTTCAATTGATCCAATATACCTATGGATAAAGTCAATATCACTCAGTGGAAGATAGAGTTTTTCTCCTTCTGCAAATTCAAGTCTTATAAATTCTTCTTTTTCAGGCCCTATTTTTTCAAAACCATCAAACCTTGCTATTCCATGCTGATAATGAACAACATACTCACCTTTATGAAGGTTTTCTCTTTGACCCACTGGCATATGTTCCATAAAACGGTGCAGAGCCCTGCCTGGTTTTACATTAAACAATGTTGGTGTATTAAGCATCGTAAGGTTTATTACAGGAAATGAAAAACTATGTGATAAATATCCATCGAGAAACTGGCTATCCTCTATTTTAATTTTGTGGTCAGAGAGGATTTTTTTTAGATTATCTCGATGTGTTTTATTTTCTTCAACAATAAAAACATTTTCATTTTCAATCTTGTTCCAGAAAAGTGTATCTCCATTGAAACCAAATCTGTTTGGAACATCAACAGGAAATACAAATGTTTCCTTTATTGTGCCAGAGGAAGAAACATCTGTTTCGAGGGAGACCGCTTTTTCAGTATAGTTTTTCAATATTTCCCAGTTTATAATAGTGTTTTTTACCTCACGATGGCTTGTCCGAGACAATTGGCTATGTGTTTCCTCAAAAAGATTCTTTTCATAGGTGAAAATTCTTACATCATTGTTTAGGTAATCAAAAATTGTGGAATCCATCTTTGAACTTATAAATATTTCATTCAATGAGTATAGGGTGCATCTATCGATTTTTCCCGTTGATTTCTGATTCTGGACATCAAAACTTCTTATAGATATAATTTTTTCTCCTGTAAATTCTATCCTGAAGGGTCCATTATCATATGGGAAAAAATCAATTATTCCGCCCCTTCTTGCAAATTCTCCGGGGTTTTCAACCACGTCAACTTCTTCATAGCCATACATAATGAGCCTGGCAATAAGATTGTCTCTCTTGAAGAATATCTGGGGTTTTAAGTCAATAATATGGGAGATAAAATCATTTTTATCAGGAAGATATATTGAGAGCGCCTGTATAGAGGTTACCAGAATGCCTTTTTCCTGTTTCAGTATATCAACGAGGTTTTTTACTCTTTCAACATCACTGCTTTTGATAGGATGGTTCATGGGCAGGTGGATATCTTTTTCGGGTAAAATTGTCACTGAATCAGGCAAAAAAGTTTTTATATTTGCATAGAAATTTTCTGAATTTACAGGGTCATTGCAGATAACAAGAAATAATTTTCCTGTTTTTGCAAGATAATAACTTGATATAAGAAAAGAAAAAAAACCTGGATTCCCGCCGCATAGATAAACAGGGGAATTATCCTTGATTTTTTTTGCTGACTCAGTCCATCCTGTGAAGTTCTTCAGGAGTTCAATCTGTTCTTGTAGAAGCATCTTACCAACCCTGCAATTTGTGCTGATGTGTTTCTGATAAAACGCTTTGAATTTTTTATTGATTCCTCGAGGGTAATTGGACCAGGAGTAATCGGAAAAACCGCTGAAAGCCCATATTTATGTAAGAATTTTAGATCTCCGGATATCTGTCCGCATATTGCAACCACTGGCTTTTTATATTTTTTTGATATCTGTATAACCGCGAGTATTGCCTTTCCATATTTAACCTGGCTATCAATCTTACCTTCGCCTGTAATTATTAGATGAGAATCTTTGATATTTTTCTCAAGTTTTATTTTTTCAGCAATGAAATGCGCTCCTTCTTTTAATTCTGCATTGAGAAAAGCAACAAGTCCTGCTGCAAGGCCTCCTGCTGCACCAGATCCAGGAATATGTTCTATGTCCTTTCGGATTTGTTTTTTTATAATTTTTGCATAGTGCTTAAGGTTTTTTTCAAGGATATTAACCATTTTTTTGTCTGCACCTTTTTGAGGTCCAAAAATTCTACTTGCTCCATATTTTCCTGTTAAAGGATTGTTTACATCGCATAACACAGTAATTTTTGTCTTCAAAGCATCCCTGTTTATTCCTGATATATCAATTTTTTCTAAATCCCCGAGAAATCCACCACCTTCCTGAAGGTTTTCCCCGGATTTAGAATAAAACTTAACTCCGAGGGCTTTTGCCATACCTGTTCCACCATCGACAGTTGCACTTCCACCAACTCCAATAAGAATTGATTTTACTTTTTTTTTGACAAGTTCGAGAATAATCTGACCTGTTCCATAGGTTGATGTAATAAGAGGATTTTTCTCATTTGTTCTTAAAAGAGGTAATCCACTTGCTGATGCCATTTCAAGGACACCTGTTCCATCAGAAAGTACTGCATACTCTGCCTTGATTTTTCTTCCAAGAGGGTCAAGAACATCTGCTTTATATTTTTTTCCGCCTATTGCAAACAAAAGCGCATCAACAGTTCCTTCGCCACCATCTGCCATTGGAAGAGAAATATATTGTGCATCAGGAAAAATCTCCTTTACACCATCTTTAATTGCTCTTGCAACCTCAAGAGATCCAAGACATCCCTTGAATGAATCAGGACATATAACAATTTTCATAGGTTTATTATACACTGTGTTTGTATTTTAATTAATCTGGTTTAATAAAGTGGATACTGAAAATAAACTATCAGTATGGTTATTAGGTATGTTGTGAAAGAATTCGCACAGGTATAAGTTAAGATAACAGTGGTTTCAGGATTTAGTCAGTATGGTTAATTTTATCAGGAATTGTTACTTTTATATTTATACACATACCATTATTTTTACTTAAACAACAGGTATTCACTCTGTGGATTGATAAGAATACTAATAACAGAAACTATTTATTGGCAATTTTTTCAATAGCAACTACCATTCTGTAAAACAAAACAAGAAAGGCAATAGATATACCCAGATATATTAATGTTGAAAGCCATGCCATTTTTCCTCCTCTTGAGAATGGACAAATTTTTATTTACAATTATTTTACCACACACAAAACATTTCCAATCTCATATTAGATATTAAAAAAATTCAAAACATTGGTAATGTTGTTTTTTTAATTTTGACAGAACCCTGAATATTGTGGTTATGATAAAATAAAACGAGATTCGATTCAAGCCCGGATTATGACATAAAAAGAATGAATTAAACCTTATATGTTTTCAAAACTAGTGAATCAGCCAAAATAAGGAGGTTGAAAGTATGAAAGTTATAGGAATTAATGGAAGTCCAAGAAAGGAATGGAATACAGCCACAATGCTTAGATATGCCCTGAATGGGGCTGCCTCTAAGAGTGCTGAAACGAAACTTGTCCATCTTTACGATATTGACTACAAGGGATGTAGAAGTTGTTTTGCCTGCAAAGAAAAGAATGGCAAAAGTTTCGGTCATTGTGCAATTAATGATGGTCTGACTTCAGTTCTGGATGAAATTCCAGAGGTTGATGCTCTTATTCTCGGTTCACCAATCTATTTTGGTGAGGTTACAGGTGAGATGCGTTCTTTTCTTGAGAGACTTTTATTTCCTTATCTTCTTTACGAAGAAGGTGGTGGAACTCTTTTCCCGAGAAAGATTCGTACTGCCTGGATATACACGATGAATGTCCCTGAAAATGGGGTTAAGAAGATGGGTCTGGATAGGGTATTTCAATTTAATGAATCTTTACTCGAAATGTTGATTGGTCCCTGTGAATCACTTATGAGTTTTGACACTTTACAATTCAAAGATTATTCTAAGTATGCGGCGGGAAGGTTTGACGCTACTTCTAAACTAAAACGCCACAGAGATATTTTCCCGGATGACTGCCAAAAGGCATTTAATCTGGGAATAAGAATAGTGACATAATCTAATATTGTAGTAATAAAAATGAGGATTATGTGGGAAACAAGCGATGCTATATTAACTGCGAGTAAAACCGCGGTGAAAGAATTTGTTAGTGATGGTGCAGGGTTTTCTGTACACTGGGGGTTATACTCATTATTAGGCAGGGGAGAGTGGGTGATGCATTCTGAGCATATTCCGGTTCAACAGTATAGAAAACTAATGGATTCATTTAATCCCATTAACTTCAATGCTGATGACTGGATTTCTTTGATAAAAGAAGCAGGAATAAAGGCATTTATGATTACATCAAAGCATCATGATGGATTTTGTATGTTTGATACAAAACTTACTGATTACAAAATTACAAATACCCCTTTTGGTCGAGATCCAATTAAAGAATTGAGCAATGCATGCCATAGACACAATGTAAAACTTCATTTTTATTATTCACTTCTTGACTGGTATAATCCTGATTATCAGGTAAACTGGGAAAGATATGTTGAGTATTATCAGGGCCAGATTAAAGAACTGTGTTCAAATTATGGAAAATTAGGTGGGATTTTGTTTGATGGCTGGTGGCCAAGATATCAACTTGATAAGGAAACCGAATACTTTCGTCCAAAGGGAAAGTGGAACCTTACGCAGACATATGATCTTATTCATTCCTTGCAGCCAGATGCTTTAATAACGAACAATCACCATATTCTTCCTTTGAAAGGAGAAGATTACCAGATTTTCGAGATTGATATGCCAGGTGAAAATACAACTGGTTTTAATACAACTGAAATAGGGGATAAACCTATTGCTACATGGATTACACTGGGAAAAGGATGGTCATATATTAAAGAAAACAGGGAATTTAAAACACTGGATTTCTTAATTGAACGTATGAAAAAATGTAAAGAGAAAAATATTTTTCTATGGATTAACTCAGGACCTATGCCCGACGGTAATCTGCAGTTAGAAGAAATAGAGATACTTAAAAATCTTAAACACCTACCCTGAAAATGAGCGATATAAATTGGTGTTCTACAAAAGATGCTCTGATTATTTCTCCTGAAAAAGGTGGAAGAATAATTTCCTGGAGACATTGCGATAAAGAGATTGTTTATCCCCTCGAAAAAACGAACGGTGGACTTGCAAGGGTTCTTTTTGCAGATGAAAGGTTTCCTGGTTCAAGTTATACAGTGCCTCATATAATTACAGAAAAAAAGGATTTTGCCGTCTCGATGAGATATATCTGGAATACTCCAAATATGTTCGCAAAACTATTTGACTTTGATGAAAAAGCAAACCTTTTATATGTAGATGGATTATTACTTGATAAAACAATAAGTTTTTTCCCGGAGAAATCTTCAGTATCAATTGATATCAGAATTACAAATTTATCAAATAAAAAAAAGGTTCTTGTTCCCTGGATACATAATGATTTTCTCGGGATTTTTGACGATGCCTATATGGTAATAGATGGGCAGAAGGTTCCATACATCTGGATGGATATCTTTTGGGATGGACACAGGGTTAAGAATACACAGTTATCAAAGATTATTGGCGTATCAAGGGAAAAGAATTTATTTGTGACACTCGGGGCAGTATCCAGGTATTTGAGTGGAATGGCTGCATATACAGAAAAAACAAATGGTTTAGAGTTTTCGAATGAGGCAGCACTTGAATTCAGATTTTCTTCTGTATCTATTGAACCTGGTTTTTGTTTTCATTCAAGGGTATTTATTTCTATTTCAGAAAATCAGTATATCTGGCATAAGGAAAATCCTGTTGATGTTATATCAGAGATTGAAAAAATCAATACACACCTGGATATATCAAATTTAATAGGACTACTACCTTTGTGGGCACTTGAAGAAGAAAAACAAAACGGGTTAATGATAATCTCGTATCTTGATAAATTACCATTTTCCTCAGAAAAAAGATACTCTGCAAATTGTTCTTTTTCGCATTTTATCAGGCATCGGGATACTGTGGTTTCTTATGTTGTGCTTGTGCCTTTGAGAAATATCAGTGTTGATTTAAGTTTTTCTAAAAACAGTGGCTGGATGATGTCTCTCGAAAATGAAAAGCCCTGTGGATTTATTTCTGCAAATCTTAAGGTAGGTAAAATATATAAACTTAAAATTATCGGCCAACCAGAATTACTACAAAAAAACAATGTCCAGATTAAGATTACATCAGGTCAGAAAGATTTATATACCCTTCGTATAGAAAAAGATGCTTCAATCGAAAAAAAATACAGATACCAGGTAAAACAGGTTTCTTTTTATTGCGATGAAAGGTTTAGAAAAGAAAATTCTGGATTTTCTGGAAAATCTTCAGATGATTTTTTGATATGGCAGAAGAAACTTCGGAAAAAGCATACTGAATGGTTAAGAAGAAGTGTAGTTTCATCATGTAATCTTTCTCCGAGAATTGTTGAAAGGCAGATTGGAATAAATTGTATAAGGGATAAAATCCTTGTGCAGACAGAACCAGGAATGTGGATACCTTCGTATGTTGTTTATCCAAAGAATGTAAAAAGGAAAATGCCCGCTGTTTTATTTTTCCACGGTAGCGGTCCTGGAAAGCAGGCATTTGTTCCTGATGAAGAAAAAAATCCTGTGCGTCTTGAACTTTCGCACGACCTCGAGAACATAGCATATAGACTTGCATCTGAAATGGGATACCTTGTTTATTGTCCTGACCAACGGGGATGGGGTGAATGGGGAGAATCAAGTTATGCCCAGCGGCCGCAGAGGGCAAAAATCGCGGGATATAATATGCTTGCAATGATGATGTGGGATCATATTCGTTCAATTGATTATCTGTGTACAAGAGAAGATGTTGATTCTTCGAGGATTGGATGTTTTGGTGCTTCAGGAGGTGGCTTAGCCACGATATATACTGCTGGAATAGATAAAAGGGTAAAAGCAGCAATAATTAGTAGTTCAATTGTATTTATGCCGTATCTGAGCGAAGAATTTTTCTTTAAGTTCAAGGGTTTTGAAAATGATTTAATTTTTCCTGATTCAGATATGCCATCTGCAACTGTGTATACATGCGCTCTTACTATTCCCAGGGCATTATGGCTTATGGAGGGGAAAAATGATACTGTTGCTGTGAATGCAAATATTACAAGTCAATCAAAGGTAGAGATTGAAGAAAAAATGAATATATGGCGTGAAAGAGTCAACAATGCCTGGAATGAATTAAAAAGATTATATAACATTGCGGGTGCTTCTGATATGTTGAAAACAACCTGGATGGATGGTGGGCATTGTTGTGGCATGACATATGAAAATATTTCAGGATGGTTTAAACAATTGTTGGGAACAGGATTTTAACAAAGGACCTATTATGAAAACAAAAATATCGATTATTCTTATGTGTATGTTCAGTATTTTTTCTCAGTATCTTTTTGCTGAGAAGATTTTTTTCGAGGCAGAGGATATGAGTGTTACTGAAACACAAAAATGGCAGGTTGTTAATCATTTTGATGGTTGGTATTATGGATTTCCTTCAAAAGGCAAGATGCTCAGGGGTTCAATCGGCGGGCCTGCTAAGGCAAGAAAAACAATAAAGATTGAACAGCCAGGACAATATAAAATCTGGGTAAGATATCTTGATGTTCTTCCGTATAGGGGCCCTTTTAAGATAGATGTTATACAGGATAATAAAACAAAAGCCGAAAAAACATTTGATACTGAAAGTTTAAGAAATACAGATGAAGGAAAGAAAAAATGGGGAGATGGGTTTGGACAATTTGTATGGGACTGGTTTGATGCAAATCTTGAAAAAGGAGAAATTGAAATCCTGATTACAAAGGTAGAGCCACCTGGTGGTGCATCGTGGGTAACAAGACATCTTGATCTTATTGTTCTTTGTAATGAAAAGGACTATGAACCAGTAATATCTGATTTTACAGAACAATTGTATCTAAAGATACGTCTGGGAAAAAGCCATAAATATCCCTGTGTTATACATGTTTTTGGAAGAAAGCCCCAACCACCCTGGTGGATTCCGCATGCAAATATCTACAAAACAGGGCTTATTTCAGGGTGTTATACTGGTTATAAACCAGAAGGAGAAAATCCTGATTTCTTAAGGTCAGGCGACGAATCACCATGGATAAATATCACATCTTTTTTTTATGTTATGGGAGACCATAGATTAGAACTAACAGCCATGCAGGAATATTATACAGGCGTTGAATCTTCTGATTTTACAGTTTTTCTTTCAGATAAACCTTCTGATGATGGGATTTTTAAGACATTCACCCGTTCAGGGAAAGGTTCTGGTATGATACTTTTGATAGATCTTTCAAGAAGGAATGATATCATCAGTGATCTTGAAGGAAGCAGAGAATCATATCTTGTTGCAAAGAAACTCCAGGATGTTCCAGGAAAAAGGCCTGAGAAATTTCCTGTTATTACAGGATGTGGAGTTGGCTCATCATTTTATCAGCCAGAAACAGTAAACAATGAAATTTATATACTTTCAAAACTCGGTTTTAACGGTATTGGTGGATATGACGAGGCGTATTTCAATGCTAATTTCACAAAGATTATAGGTGGAGCAATATATTTTCACTTTGCAAAAAATGGGTGTTTATCCGATCCTGATATGCAGGCAATTAAATCAACTGTTGTTTCTACGGCTGATGAATTTGTAAAAAAAGATTTGTTCAAGAATATGGTTGCATGGTCAGAAATGGATGAGCCAGGTTCAGTGAGTATGGAACATATAACTGGTTGTAATGTTTGTCAGATTGGTTTCAAATCTTATCTTAAGAAAATTGGGTTAAAGCCAGAGATGTTTGATGTTAAAACACTTGATGAGGTTTTGCCTTCGAATGATCCAAAAGATGGCAAGAGGTATTACTACACGGTTCTGTATAGAAACCAGGTTCTTTCTGATTTTTTTAAGATTGGCACAGACATACTCAAAGCATATATTTCAGACCCGAGAACAACCGCTAATTTCGGTGAGTATCTTACTTTTACAGGTAATATGCTTCATTCAGGAGATGACTGGTTTTTGATTTTTAATAATGGAGGTCTTACATATGGCTGGACAGAGGACTGGTTGAATCTGAGTGCAAGTTATCAGTTGTGTGGTTATCGCGCTGATTTTTTGCGCTCTGCTTCAAAGGGAAAATTTGGGATGTATACAATCTTCCGTAATGCGTGGGATACTCAAGCAAAGGTTGCTTCTGAAATAGGCCATGGCGCAAAGGCAATTTATTATTACAATTATGGGCCTTACTACGCTGGAATTGATGCTCATTCAAAAAATTACACTCTTTATCCTGCTGTGCAGAAAATAAATCACTCAATAGGCGAAGTTGAGGACTATCTTACTGGTGCATCTATTCCAAAAAGTAGTGTTGCCCTGCTTTATTCTCATACAACTGATATCTGGACACTTAAACAGAATACCTCTGTCTTTGGAAAAGAAAGAATGGGACTGTGGCTTATCCTAAAGCATCTCGGGTATTCCACAGACATTATTACTGAACAGGATGTTATAGACAAAAAGATGAGGGATTATAAGGTAATTTTTGTTGTTGGCTCCCATCTTCCAATAGAGGTTATTCAGACATTATCCGAGTGGTCGAGAAATGGTGGGATTCTTGTGATTGGTCCTGGAACAGGAATATATGATAGGTTTAACAACCCGTTAAATTCTGATACATATCTCGGGATAAAAAGAGAGGAATTTGTTTTTAAAAATGAGCCAGGAAATGAGTATTACACACTTCCAACACTAAACCTTCTTGATTCAATTTCCCTGAAAGATTCAACAAAACACGAAACAATGGAGGTTTTATGTGGATATCAAAAAATGAAAAATGTATCAATCTCAGAGGTGCTGGGTTCTTTTTCTGATGGCTCTCCTGCAATTATTTTAAAAAATTCTGGCAGGGGAAAAATTATTTGCTTTGGCTTTTTCCCAGGGATTGCCTATATGAAATCAGCAGTTGTAGCAAACAAGCAGAGACCACAGGATGCTTCTTTTTCTGATACCCCGTTTGTGTATCCAGAAATCTTCAGAGATGTTTTTGGCAGAATTATGAAATCTGTACAATGTGAGGCACCAATTTTATGTGATAATTATCTTGTTGAACCAAATATCCTTGAAACCAGCAATATGTTTATTATTACATTATCAAACTGGTCAGGGAAACCAGTTAATAATTTGAAGGTCGTCATCAACAAAACTTTCAGAGGAAAACCGTTTTCAAATCAAAATTCACTAATATCCTTTGAAAAAAAGGGTAACCAGACAATATTAAACCTTAATCTTTCAGGTGCATTTGACTTTATCGGGATTCCAAAATGAAGAAAAATATAATTAAAGTTCAGAGATACAGGGATATAGTAAAAAAATACTGTGGTTGTGAACACAATATGATGGTTAACAATTTTTATCAGAAAATCGGTAAGGAGATTTTTCAAAAAAGAGAAAGAATACGGAATTCTATAGAAACAATTTATCACTGGGAAAAAGAAAGACAGAAGATAAAAGAAAATTTTGAACAGGCAATAGGAGAAAAATTCCCGAAAAAAGATGTTAAGATTGTTTATAATGGAGAAATTAAAAAGCAAAATCTTCTTGTAAAAAAAATTGTTTTTTCACTGCACGATGATCACTGGGTTCCAGCACTTATTTATATGCCACTGGAGGGAAAAGGACCATTTCCAGGAATTCTTTTGCCTATAGGGCACAATATTGAAGGAAAATCTGCGTATAATAATCTTGCTGTTTTTTATGCTCTTAACGGGTATGTTGTTATTACATATGATTTTGTTGGTCAGGGAGAAAGGGCTTTAATGGATGAAGATGGTTTTGTTTATGCATTTTCATCAACTGCCCATAATATCATTGGTGTTCCTATGACACTTTATGACTATAACCTGAATTGGTTCACAATCTATGAAACAGTGGCAGCAGTTGATGTTCTTCAATCAACAGGCATTGTTGATATGTCTAAAATTGGTATTACAGGGGCATCCGGTGGAGGAACAAATTCCTTTTATTCAGCGGGTTTTGACCAGCGCATATCAGCAACAGCGCCTGCTGCGTCTGTTCATAGTTTTTATGACTGTATTTATACAGATGATTGCGAACAGAGTTTTTTTAATCATATTGAAAAAGGTCTTGATTACCCTGATATTGCTTCATTTTTAATAGCACCAAGACCTATGTTTATTGTTGCAAATTCACACGATATCTGGAATATAGAAGGCACAAAATATGTCTATGAAACAGCAAAAAAATTTTACCGTATGCATAATGCAGAAACAAGAATAAAAATGACAATTTCTGATAGAGGCCATGCTTATGGAATCGACCAGCAAACAGATGTTTTGATGTGGTTTAATAATTTATTTAAGAATAAAAGAGAGTTCGTTCCATACGAAGAAATTGAGAAAAGATATTTCCCTTCAGTAAAACAACTTTATGTTTTTCCGGATAATAAACAGAAGAAGTTTTATTTGAAAAATCCACTCTATATTTTTAATAAAAACCTTGAGCCAGTTAAAAAAATAGATAACAGGTATATCCAGAATATCAGAAAACAACTCAATAATTTTGTTAATAAGAAGCCTAGGTGGAAGATTATTGACAGATATCCTATTGCTGATAAAGATTACTTTCGTATTGTATACTGTCCTGAAAAAGGGATTTTACTTCCTGCAGAGATTGTGAAAAGCAAAAAAACATCAGGGGTTATTATTCTACTTGATGGAATACTACGCACAGAAAAACCAGAAAAACATATTTCTCTATCATATAAAGACCTTACTGTAATCAGGCCTGATCTTCGAGGATATGGAGAATCATCACCAAAAGAATCATGGCCTGACTGGGAAAATTGGTGTCAGGGCAATTTTAGCGGTAAAAGTTTTAATTTGTTTATTCTCTGTCATCTTCTCGGCAGGTACATTCCTGTTGAAAGAGCAAAGGATATAATATGTCTTGTTTCGATTGCAAAGGAAATCAGTTCAGAAAAAATAATTGTTCATTCTTATTCTTCAACAGTAATTTCAGCAATTCTTGCAGGGATTGTTGATAAAAGAATTGAGGAACTTATTCTTGAAGGATTCTTATATTCATACAAGGGTGTTTTTGACTGTGGTTTCCCAATCTGGAAGGCAGATTCATACCTTGAGGGATGCTTGAAAGCAGGTTTTGATATTGAACAAATATGTGGTATGGTAAAAGCAAGGAAGATTGAATT
>MWDQ01000044.1 GCA_002070645.1 candidate division TA06 bacterium ADurb.Bin131 | reverse complement strand
AAATCCAGATTCTTTATTCTTTTGCTCGCTGCCACATATTCATTAAAAAATAATTGGGTACCATGAAAATCCTGGGCACCTATACTTATTGAAGGCATCCATCCCCGTTCACTGAATACCAATAGCTTAAAATCCGCTGCTTTATCTTTATAATAACCATAATCTTCCCACCCTGTCCTATGGACTTTCTGGTCAAGTAATTCAGTTATTCTTCCATTTAGTTCGAGAAATGGTAAAAAACCAAAAGTAGCCGAATAGGTTCTGTAGGGATATCCATGAGAAATACTTAAACGTAGATTTCCATCCTCTATTATTCGTCCATTAGGTATTCTGATAAGTCCTGTTGCTCCCCAGTAATTACCTTCGCCATAAAGGAAACAACAAAAAAAAATGAGGGGTATACATATTACAACAAGATTCCTTCTGTATAACATCTTATGGAATGTTATGTTGTCATAAAACCAAAACCGGCTTTATAACATTATAACCCAGGGTTGAATTAGTGGTGTGAAGGTGCCGCATGATGTGAAGCTGCCGCACCACCGCCATCATCATCTGCAGCAAGGGCTCCAGCAATTACTCCAATTACTGAAACCACTGCAACTCCAATACCAATACCAACGCCACTAAGCGCGGCAGCAGTAAGCCCTGTGGTAATTCCAACTGTGTTTAAAGCATCTGCCAGGGCTTGAGATGTACCAATAAGATAGCCCCCACCCAATTCTGGTGAAATAGAAGCCGCAAACTTTCCCTTAGGCAACTGTGCAGGAAGTTCCTGTGAGAATTGCACACCTGGCTGTTTCTTTAAAGATTCAACCTGCGACTGTGTGGCAGTGTATGTTTTTCCGGATGGAAGTTTAACTGTATTAGATGGACCCGCGGACTGAGCCGAAACCAGAACAGGATTTACCACTAACCCAAGCAACACTATTGCTGCTATAAACATCCTTACTTTTTTCATCCACCCCTCCTTGTAAATGTTTGATACTTTTCTTTTTTTTATCTTATAACCTTCGACTTTTTCTGTCAAATTCATTTTCAATTGTTATTTTACTCTTTTGAAAATTCTTGTCAAGAGTCCCTTTTAATATGGTAAAGTTCAAATTAAATTGCTGTATCTACAGACCTTTTTAAAGAAGAATTTGGATGAATTTACTTCACCTCTTTTTCGTTCTCCCTCCTTTCGTAAAGGAGGGTTTAGGGGAAATCCTCCCCCCTTCCTTTGTAAAGGAAGGTCGGGATGGATTTAAATCCTGCAACTCCATCCATATCTTTTCTACAACTCCATCCAAATTTTCAAGAATTTCTCTATCTGAAAATCGCAAAACCCTTAGTCCCATTCCTCTTAAAAATCTGTCACGGACGCCGTCTTTAAACTTCCCTACATCCTCGTAATGCTGTCCACCATCAATTTCGATGATAACTTTTGCCCTGGGACAGTAAAAATCAACAATATAGTTTCCGATTGGTCTCTGTCTGTAGAATTGGTATCCTTCAAGTTGTTTACATCGAATACTCGACCAGAGCATTCGTTCCGCATCAGTTGTATTCATCCGCAGATTCCTTGAGAATCCCTTCAATCGCCCGTTGTAGCGTGTCATAGAAAAGCCTCTAAATCCCCCTCTCCCCCTTTACAAAAGGGGGAAATATAAGAGGAAATTTATAGAAGGGGGAATTAGCGGGAGGACTTTTCAAAGGGAGAATTTTTAAATCCCCTCTATTAGAGGGGTGTATCGTAGAGACAAAGTGTTTAAATCCCTCTTGTATCTTTCTTTGTTAAAGAAAAAATTTATATAGGACAAACATTGCTTACAAAAATTACTATACTTCCTTCTGTCCCTTTATTTCATAAAGAAACCACAAGATTGCTTTCTGAATATGAAGACGATTTTCTGCCTGCTGTAGAACAACAGAATTCTTTCCATCGATAACTTCGTCTGTTACCTCCTGTCCCCTATGTGCTGGAAGACAGTGCATAAATAAAAAATCATGAGGTGCCTTTTCTAAAAGTTGCGAATTTACTTGGTATGGCTTAAAAATTTCAAAACGCTGTTTTTTCTCTGCATCATCTCCCATACTTACCCAGGTATCAGTGTAGATAACACTTGAGTTATGGATAAAGGCATAAGGATCTTTGCTAACCTTAAGTAATTCAGGATTTTTCATTGAATTTATTATCTTATCACTCACAGAGTATTGTTCTGGCGCTGAAACATTTATCCTTACACCGAGAATATCTGCGGCAAGTATCAAGGTATTGCAGATATTATTCGCATCACCAATATATGTAATAACAATATCATTAAAACTTTTCTTAATCTCCCATATAGTAAAAAAATCAGCAAGAATCTGGCAAGGATGAGAAAAATCAGTAAGTGCGTTTATAACCGGATAGTCAAAATATTTTGCAAATGTTTCTACCTCTGATTGCTCGAATGTTCTTATCACAAGGCCTTTAAGATAAAGATTAAAAATCTTTGCAGTATCCTGGATTGTTTCTCCGCGGGATATCTGTAAATGGCTTGATTCGAGAAATATCGGGCTGCCTCCGAGTTCAATGATTGCAACTTCAAAAGAAACTCTTGTTCTGCTTGATGGCTTTCTAAATAAAAGTCCAATACAATTCCCTTTAAGAGTATCTGAGGGTATGTTTCCTTTTTTCCTCTGAAACTTAAAAAACTTTGCCTTTTCGAGGATTCGATAAATCTCGTCTTCTGTAAAATCCCTGATATCAATAAGATCTCTTTTTTTCATAAAAAATTAATTGTAAATATTTAAGAAAGCGGGAATTTTAAATCCCCCCTTTGTGATGTGATAAGGGACTTTGGTCCTGTGTCTTTTTACAACATCGTAAATACAGCGTTTCCCCTTTATAAAATCCCC
Organism: candidate division TA06 bacterium ADurb.Bin131; assembly: GCA_002070645.1. Taxonomy (GTDB): domain Bacteria; phylum Ratteibacteria; class UBA8468; order B48-G9; family DTJG01; genus DTJG01. The sequence continues at coordinate 2,182 of MWDQ01000044.1, read as the reverse complement.
CTTGCCCCCTTTACAAAAGGGGGAACTTGCAGAGGGAACACACCTAAAGGTAATCAGTGTATTGTCAATTTTGCATTTTTTTAGTCAAACTCTATTTTACTGAAAACCTTAGTTATTGCCAAATTCTTCAATCAGCGATTTCTCAATAATCCTGATTCCCTTCTTAAGATGGGATTTTTTAACACCAAGCGGAGGCATTATTCTTACAACAGTGTCATGGGTGCAATTTAAAAGAAGGCCATTATTTCTACATCTATTCACAAAACTAGAGCCAGGAACATTTAGTTCCATTCCAATCATAAAACCAACACCCCTGATATCTTTAATAACAGAAAATCTTTCCTTAAGTTTTTTTAGTTCTGAAATAAACCAAGGTCCAAGAGATGAAACATTTTCAAGAAGTTTTTCTTTCTGAATTGTTTCAATTACAGCAAGCGCAGCACTGCAAGCAAGGGGATTCCCCCCAAAAGTAGAAGCATGCGTTCCAGGGGTAAGAAGGTCGCAGATACCTTTCCTCGCAATCATTGCTCCTATCGGAAATCCGCCACCGAGTGTTTTTGCAAGAGTCATAATATCTGGCTTTATATTAAAATACTGAAATGCAAAATACTCGCCTGTTCTTCCCATACCTGTTTGAACCTCATCAAAAACAAGAAGCATATCCTTATCATTGCAGATTTCTCTTATCCTTTTAAGATATTGAGCGTCCGCAACATTTATACCACCCTCGCCTTGAATTGGTTCAATAATTACAGCAATGGTTTTATCATCAATACAGGCATTAAGAGAAGATATGTCATTAAACTCTGCATAAACAAATCCTTCTGGTAGTGGCTTAAAAGGTATTGAATACTTCTCCTGACCTGTCATCGTCACAGTAGCAAGGGTTCTACCATGAAAAGAGTTCTTCATTGAAATAATCTTATATCTTCCTGTTTTAGAGCCATACAATCGACATAACTTTATTGCTGCTTCATTCGCTTCTGCACCACTATTACAAAAAAACACTTTTCCATCAAACGAAATTTCAATAAGATTTTTTGCGCACATTGCTTGAACATCAATATAATAATTATTGGCAACGTGCATAAGTTTTCTTGCCTGTTTGCATATAGCATTAACAACTGCTTCTGGACAATGGCCAAGTCCGCTTACTGCCCATCCAGGAAAGAAATCAAGATATTTTCTTCCGTTAATATCCCATAGCCAGACACCTTTACCTTTTACAAAAACAAAATCCTCTCTGCCATAGCAACCGATAACATATTTGCGGTAATACTCTTTTACAGTTAATTCATCCATTGCTTTCTCCATCAAGAATTATTTCTGTTCCAATACCCTGTTCTGTAAAAATCTCGAGAATAAGGGAATGAGCAATGTTTCCACTTATGATATGAACTTTTTTCACTCCGCCTTTTAAGCTTGCAATAGCGCCCTTTACCTTTGGTATCATACCTCCGTGAATAACTCCCTCGTTGATAAGGCCTTCTGCCTGAGATGCAGTAAGAACAGAAATTAATGTATCAGAATTATCAAGATTTCTCATTACTCCCTTCACGCCACTGACAAAAATAAGTTTCTCTGCTCCAAGAGATTGAGCAACAGATGATGAAACAGAATCACCGTTGATATTATATTTTTGACCATCCTTTGATATACCAATTGGTGCAAAAATAACAATACCTTTTTCCAGTGTTTCCTTAATAACATCAGTATTTACACTTTCAACCTGTCCAACAAATCCAAGGTCAATAACCTCATCACCTTTTTGCCAGTGAATCTTTCTGGCAATAAGATGACCATCCTCTGGTTTTAGAGAAAAAGCAGGGGTCTTAAATTCATTAATAAGGTCTCTTGCAAATTCATCCCTAACACTACCGAGAACTTCAACAACAATCTCGAGAACATCAGCATCTGTTATTCTTAAACCTTCAATAAACTTTACCTTTTTACCACGTTTTTCAATCTCCTCTGTAATCGCAGGACCAGCACCACAAACAATAACAGTTTTTATTCCAACTGCATTAAGAAAAGCAACATCGTGAAGTATATTCTTCCGCGATTCAGGGATACGAAGAATTGCTCCACCGATTTTTATAACAAAAATCTTTCCCTTATATCTTTGGATATAGGGAAGGGCTTCTGTCAATGCCTCTGCTTTCTGAAAAATAATATTGTCCAC
>MWDQ01000043.1 GCA_002070645.1 candidate division TA06 bacterium ADurb.Bin131 | reverse complement strand
TAATAGCCAGGGTAAGGCAAATCTGTCAAGAGTCAAGAGTTGACCCCGTTTTTAAAATTTCATGGAAGTTTTTTATTGTTTCGAGGAGATGATCCTGATTCCCGGACATAATTCCTTTCATTACATAACTACCAATAATAACAGCATCTGCACATTCCCTCAGACGATAAATCTGTTTCTGGTTTGAAATTCCAAATCCAACTGCAATGGGTATCTTTGATTGTTTATGCAATGACAAAACATCTTCATAAATATCCTCAGGCAGTGTATCTCTTACTCCTGTTACACCGGCCACAGCAATGTAATAGATAAATCCAGATCCTTTCTTAAGAATTTTTTTTCTTCTTTTTTCTGATGTTGTTGAACTGATAAACAAAATAAGGTCAATCCCATATTTCTTAAGTTCATTGCCCAACGGTTCTGATTCTTCAAGAGGTATATCAGGCACAATAACTCCTGAGACATTTGCTGAATAACAGTCCTCTGCAAACTTTTCCAGACCATATGTGTATATTGGATTATAATAACTCATAAGAAGATATGGAATATGTAATTTATGTTTCAATCGCAAGCACATATCCATTATTGATACAAGGTTTGTATTGTTTTCAATGGCTTTTTGAGATGCCTCCTGTATTACAGGACCATCTGCAATAGGATCAGAAAAAGGCACACCAAGTTCAATCATGTCAACACCTACATCCTGCAGTTTCTCAGCAAATTCTTCGGTAAATGTAATATCAGGATATCCAGCGGTAATATAAATAATAAGCCCTTTTCTTCTTTGTTCCTTCAAATTCTTAAAAGATTCAAAAATCTTCATAATGGTATCCCCTCTATTCTTGCTACTTCATTTACATCCTTATCTCCTCTTCCTGATAAACAAACAATGATGATATCATCCTGCTTAAACCTTTTTTTATTCTCAATTAAGTATGCAACTGCATGTGCGGATTCAAGCGCAGGTATAATCCCTTCGCTTTCACTCAAAATATGAAATGCATTGAGAACCTGCCTGTCATCCACAGCATAATATTCTGCCCTGCCTATATCCTTGTAATAACTATGTTCAGGTCCAATACCTGGATAATCAAGACCAGCAGAAATAGAATAGGTTGGATGAATCTGTCCATTTTTATCCTGAAGAACATAACTGAAATTGCCGTGAAGTATTCCTGGTCTTCCCTTACAAAGTGTCGCAGAATGATAATCAGTATCAATACCCTTTCCAGCTGCCTCGACGCCTATAAACCTTACACTTTTATCTCTAAAAAATGGAAAGAAAAGTCCAATACTGTTACTTCCTCCACCAACACACGCAACCAGGAAATCAGGAAGTTTTTTTTCTGCCTTTATAATCTGTCTTTTTGCTTCTTTCCCGATGATTGATTGAAAATCTCTAACCATTACAGGAAACGGATGAAAGCCAACAACAGTTCCTATTACATAGTGTGTATTTGAAAAACTTGAAATCCAGTCGCGCATTGCTTCATTTATGGCATCCTTAAGGGTACGGCTTCCGGATTTTACACAGGTAACCTTTGCACCAAGAAGCCGCATCCTGTAAACATTCAATGCCTGTCGTTGCATATCTATTTCACCCATATATACCTCGCACTGAAGTTTAAGCAATGCTGCTGCAGTGGCAGTTGCAACCCCATGTTGACCCGCACCAGTTTCAGCAATCACCCGTGTTTTGCCCATTTTCTTTGCAAGAAGAACCTGGCCTATGGTATTGTTGATTTTATGGGCGCCTGTAAATGCAAGATCTTCTCTTTTAAGATAAACCTTGCATCCGATGTATCTCGAAAAATCTGAGGCATAATATAAAGCAGTAGGCCTTCCAACATAGTATTTGAAATAATATGCAAGTTCTTTACGAAACTCGCGGCTTTTGCCAATTGTAAGATATGCATCCTGAAGTTGTTCAATCACTGCCATCAGTGTTTCTGGAGCAAACATCCCGCCATAAACACCAAACCTTCCTTTTTTATCAGGAACTTTTTTCATTGCTAATCCTTTTTATCTTTGACAGCAATAATTTTATTTTTTCTACATCTTTTATACCTGGCGAAATTTCAACACCAGAAGCAATATCAACTGCAAAAGGATTGATTATTGAAAGTAATTGTTCGATATTCTCTGCGTTTATCCCGCCTGCAATAAATGTTTTATAAGAATATGGTTTAAGAAGTTTAAGCGTATCCCAGTTAAATGTAGTACCAGTACCACCCATATATGAATCGCTGAGCGCATCAAAGAGAAAATAATCAGCATTAAAATCAGCAAGATTCCCAGGCAAACAATCCTTAATTCTGAATGCCTGAATAATCATATACCTGGGAAATTGTTTTTTTACCTCATTACAGAAAACACTGGATTCCCCTGCATAAATCTGAATGCCAGAAAGCGAACATTGTCCAATGATTGTTTTTATATATTCCAGGTCCTTTTCGACAAAAATACCTATGGGCTTTGATCTCTTCAGAGAGGCAGTAATTGATTTTGCTTTTTCAATGTCTATGTATCTCTTGCTGTGCTGCCAGAAATTAAGTCCTATGTACTCAACACCAAGAATATCACAGATTCCTGCATCTTTTTGTCGTGTAATCCCACATATCTTTACCTTCATTAAATTTTCGGCAGATTTTCGAGGGATTTTCGTATTTCTTCATCTGGATATTCATAATCCTGAAGTTTTCCCTGGAGATATGCATCATAAGATGAGAGGTCAAAATGTCCGTGTCCACTAAAGCTAAAAACAATGCATTTTTCTTCGCCTGTCTCTGCGCATTTTTTTGCCTCGTCAATAACAACCTTAATGGCATGCGAGGTCTCAGGCGCTGGAAGAAACCCCTCTGTTCGTGCAAATAAAATCGCTGATTCAAATGCTTTCGTCTGCGGGACTGCCTCTGCCCTGATAAGTTTTTTATTAATGAGTAAACTCAAAATAGGAGAAAGCCCATGATATCTAAGCCCTCCTGCATGAATTCCAGATGGAATAAAATCATGCCCGAGTGTAAGCATCTTCAAAAGTGGAGTTAAGCCAGATGAATCTCCAAAATCATATCTGTAAGGTCCTTTTGTCATTGTTGGACACGCTGTTGGTTCAACCCCGATAAAATCAACATTACTTTTACCTTTAATCTTATCATCTATAAATGGGAGCACAAGACCAGCAAAATTACTGCCTCCGCCAACACATCCAATAAAGATATCAGGTTTCTCACCAACTATCTCGAGTTGTTTCTTTGTTTCTAAACCCATAATTGTCTGGTGCAAAAGGACATGGTTCAACACGCTTCCTAAACTATACTTACTATCTTTTTTGCTGACAGTATCCTCTATTGCTTCAGAGATTGCTATACCAAGACTTCCAGGGGTATCGGGGTTTTCCTTAAATATCTTTCTGCCATACTCTGTATGTTGACTTGGAGAAGCATAGATTGTAGCATTCCATGTCTGCATAAGAATTCTTCTGTATGGTTTTTGTTCATAGCTAACCCTTACCATATAAACAACACATTCAAGACCAAACAGATTGCATGCAAAAGCAAGTGCACTTCCCCATTGCCCTGCACCTGTTTCTGTGCATAATCTTTTAACCCCTTCTTTTTTATTGTAGTATGCCTGCGCAACTGCTGTATTTGGCTTATGACTGCCAGGGGGACTTACACTTTCATTCTTAAAATAGATTCTTGCCGGTGTTTTAAGTGCTTTTTCAAGCCGTATAGCCCTGTGAAGGGGTGTTGGACGCCACATACGATAAATGGATTGAACCTCTTCTGGAATTTCAATCCACCTATCAGATGACATTTCTTGTTTAATTAATCCGTCTGGAAAAATTGCTCTGAGAACCTCTGGTTCAGCGGGTTTTCCAGTCCTCGGATCAAGAGGCGGTGGAAGTTGCTCTGGCAAATCAGGTAAAACATTGTACCATGCCTGAGGCATCTCCTTTTCACTCAGGTTGATTTTTATTTCATCCATAGTTCATCTCCTTTAGTAGTTTTTTAACTAGTTCACCCGGCGATTTTGAGCGAAGAAAATATTCACCAATTAATGCACCGCTTGCGCCTGATTGATAAAGTTGCCTTAATATGTTTGCATCCTTAACACCACTTTCAGCAATAACAGGTATTTTAATGTTTTTTGCAGATGAAAGCAAATTAAATATTGTTTCATGACTAATACTTAAGGTATCGATATCACGGCTGTTTATTCCTATAAGAGCCCCTCTTGAATCAGGAAGGATATTAGAAAGACGCTGTATCTCCTTTTTATTATGAACCTCAATAAGAACCTCAAGATTCAATGACCTTGCAAGTTCAAACATGTGTAAAAATTGACTATCAGAAAGTATACGAAGAATAAGAAGCACACAGTCAGCACCAAAATATTTTGCCAGATAAATCTGATATTCATCAATAATAAAATCTTTATTGAGAACAGGAATATCAACAGCATTTTTTACTTTTCTTAGATCCTCAATAGAACCAAGAAAAAATGCCTCCTCTGTAAGAACCGACACTGCCGATGCACCACCTGAAACATAAGAAGTCGCTATTCTCGCGGGGTTGTATTTCTTTCTAAAAACACCTCCTGAAGGTGATGCTTTTTTTGTCTCGGCAATAATTATAAATTTCTGATGAGATATTTTTTTAATTATTGAATTTGGTTTTTCAGCAGAAGGTATCTTCAAACAGGAAACAGGAAGTATCTGTTTTTTTTTGTTTATTGAAATTTTCTTGTTTTCAAGGATTCTGTTTAATAGCATCTTTCTCCTGTTTTTCAAGATCATAAATAAACCTTTCAGCGACAAACCTCATCTCAGGAAATTTTTCTTTTATCTGTTTCCATTGAATAATTGCGTCGTTAATTCTTCCGAGTTTTTCAAGTACATGGGCCCGTGTATTTTCAACATAAGCAGGATGCTCAAAATTTATTGCATTATCAAGATATTCAATCGCAGTTTCAAGTTCACCCCATTGATAATAAATCCATGCCAGTTCCCAGTATAATCTGTATGTATTATCATTATATTTAAGACCTTCCTTAAGAAATTCAATACCTTTTATTTGCCATTTCTTTTTTTCGGAGATAGGCTTTGCTGGAGCAATACAGTTGATTAAAAACCATCCACCTGTTGACCATGCCTCTTCATCATAAGGATCAAGACGGGTAATGAGGTAAAACAGGGGAAATATCTCTTCATATCTTCCCTGATGCCAGAGTTTATCAATGCGCAGATTTATAATATTGATAACAGGGTCCATCTGGTCAGTAATGTCCATTAATTGAAAAGCCACCATTTCTGGTTGAGCAATGGCTTTACAGGGGCTAAAAATCAAAACAGCGAGTATTAAGATTATTCTAATCAGCATTTGACACTTCGATGATATTTTTTAGATGACGATCACAAACACCGCTGGTGATAGCATTTTCTGCAATTCCAATTCCTTCCTGGATATTCTTACACATACCAGAAAGAAAAAGAAGGGCTGCTGCATTCAACAAAACAGTGTCCCTTTTTGCTCCTGATTCCTTACCTGATATAATATTCCTCAGGATTTCTGCATTTTCTTCAGGGCTTCCACCCTGAAGTTCTTTCAGAGGCGCCCGTTTTAAGCCAAAATGTTCTGGCTCAATGGTAAAAACAGTTTTTCTGTCAGAAATTTCAACCACCCTCGTTTTACCTGTAATCGAAATTTCATCAAGGCCATCCTCACCATAAAAAATCCACGCCTTTCTGACACCGAAACTTCTTAAAACATCAGGAATGATATCAAGAAGATCCGGGCTACCAACCCCAACAATCTGAACACTTGAAAAAGCAGGATTTGAAAGAGGTCCAAGTAAATTGAAAATTGTCCTGAATCCAAGTTCTTTCCTAACAGGGGCAATATTTTTCATTGCAGGGTGATAGAAAGGAGCAAACAAAAACGCAAAATTGATTTCTCTTAACATCCTTTCTGCTTTATCTGGTGGAAGTTCTATCCTCATACCGAGTTTCTCAAGAACATCAGCACTTCCACTCTTACTGGATACTGCCCTGTTGCCATGTTTTGCAACTTTTAATCCACACGCAGAACCAACAATCGCCGCTGCAGTTGAAATATTGAATGTGCCCGAGTTGTCCCCTCCTGTGCCACAGGTATCAACAACAATACCCATGCCCTTTACCCTTAAACATTTTTCTCTCATTACCTCAACAGCGCCTTCTATTGCTTCGCGGTTTTCACCTGTAATTCTGAGCGCTGTTAAAAAACTCGACATTAAAATAGGCGAAGCCGAACCTTCCATAATCTCCCTGAAAGCACCAGCAGATTCAATGCGATTTATCTTTTGGTTCGAAACAAGTTTTTTGATTGCTTCTTCGATTTTCATATCTCAATAAAATTTTGAAGGATCTTTTTTCCTTCAACAGTAAGAATTGATTCTGGATGAAATTGAACCCCATATACATGAAATTTTTTATGTTTTATCCCCATAATCTCTCCATCATCGCTCCAGGCAGTAATTTCAAGAACATCAGGAACACTTTTCTTCTCAATCACAAGAGAATGATATCTTGTTGCAGAAAAAGGATTTGGTAATCCCTTAAAAATGTATTTACTGTTATGGTATATAAGCGATGTTTTTCCATGCATTAAAACCTGTGCGCCAATTATTTTCCCTCCATAAAGATACCCGATACATTGATGTCCGAGACAAACCCCGAGAACCGGCTTTTTATCTTCAAACTCTTTAATTAAATCTAAAGAAATTCCTGCATTCTCGGGTCTTCCTGGTCCAGGAGAAATAATGATACTATCAAATTTTTGACGGGATGCATCCTTTACTGTAATTTCATCATTCCTGAACACCTTTACCGTGCAGCCAAGTTCCCCGAGATACTGAACAAGATTAAAGGTAAAAGAATCATAATTGTCTATCATTAATATTTTCTTCACAAAATACCTCGAAGGTATCGAGTATCAAGTAGAGAAAAAAACTAATAATGTATATCCTGTCTACTACTTTCTACCCTAAACTCTCAGTTAACTGAAATTTATAGTCCCTACAATTAATTATGCCTGAAAAAAGGCAAAATGACAAGTTTTAAGTTTGTTCTTTAGACCATTTAGAAATATTTTCAATCAGTTGTAATGCCTTATCCTCTGTTTCACAGGAAGTTGAAATAAAAAGTCCACGGGCATTGAGGTTCTCAAGTGCTCTCTTCACCTCAGATGAATGAATGGAAATGTGAAGATTTTTCCCAGCCGCCTGAACCTTTTTAAGTATATCCATAAAGTATAATGGCGATGGTTTTCCTTCACCTGGAAGTATTTGAAAAGCCTTTATCTTAGGTAATTCGAGTAATGTATCTATATGTTTAAAGTTTCCAAGTCCATCAACGTGGTAAACGCAGAAATCAAGAAAATCTGTTTGTTTTTCAATAATAGTCAAAAAAATCTCCCTGAACATTTTCGGAGAAATATTATAGGCAAAATCGTTCTGCACAGCATAGAATTTTCCAGGCGCCCATAATGGAAACCAGCAGGTAGAACCCTCGTCAACTTCATTAATTATCTTAAACAGTTTATCATAATGCCTGCACCAGATATCCATCAAAAAAAACTCTGTTTCTTTCACCCACTCGGGTCTATCCAGACAATCAAATAAAAGGTTTTCAGTACCTCTAAGTGCTGCAAGCGTATCTCCGCAACCACCAAATGCTCCTATTGAAACAAGACATTTCCCTTTTGCCTCATCAATCCCACGATGTAGTAATTCAATAGAAAATCTATAATCAGGATGTTCTTCATTGATCTTGAGACCAGTATAATCTATCTCTTGATTAAGCAGAATTGAATCCCACCATCCAGTTTGCATATCAAGATGCACAGGACACCCTAAAAATGTTGGAATTGCAGTATGCCCGGGATACCCAGCATTCCAGATGGGTAATGCTTCAGCACCAAAAAAAGTATGG
>MWDQ01000042.1 GCA_002070645.1 candidate division TA06 bacterium ADurb.Bin131 | reverse complement strand
TGAACCCCGTCCCGATAATTCGGGCCCTTTTCTGTCTTTGCACGGTGCTAAAGACAGAATGGGATTTACTTTTAATAAATCAACTCATTCTTTTGACTTTATCACATACATCTATAAATTGTCAAATTCTTGTACAGGTAGGGACATAGGTTGTTCCTTTATATCTTCACAGATTTTACTATGCCCTGCCGTTCTCGATTGTATATTGAATATCATATTCGAAGGATGTAATTTTTGTTTGATGTGTTAATATAAAAGTGTTAACATATAACAATTTTTAGTATAAAAATTAGAATATATCTCGAGTACAAAAAAAAGATTCCTTGACTAATTTTTTTTCGGTGTTAATTTATGTTTAGGGTTTACAAAAAATAAAAACAGGTAAAAACTGTAGTATTAATACCTGAAGAAATTGAGGTAATTAAAATGAAAAAAACAATTTTTTGTGTTTTTTGTCTATTTCTTTTCGTAGGGCTATTGCAGGCAGAAGTTCTTAAACCATTTGGACAGGATTTCTTTTCGAGCGCGAGTTTAAGTGGTTTTGATGCAGGCAGGATTATTCCAGAAAAATACTATCTCGGTTATGGAGACCAGATTGAAATCTCTGTATGGGGGGTCATTGAGCAAAAATATCAGATGGAGATTGATAGAGAAGGAAGCATTTTAATACCCCGCATTGGAAAGATTGTACTGGCTGGTAAGAATCTAACACAGGCAAAAAAATATATTCAAGAATCATTCAACAAAATCTATAAGAATATCAATGTTGAATTAACATTGAATAAACCGCGATTAATAAGCGTTTTTGTTATGGGGGAGGTCAAGAAACCAGGCACATACACAGTAAATCCATCAAGTTCAGTTCTCGAGGCATTAACCCTTGCAGGTGGTGTCTCTGAAAGAGGCAGTTTAAGAAAAATAAGCATTACCAGTAAGGATGGACACAGGAGAAATGTTGATCTTTATCCTGTTTTTTTGGGTGGAACATTGCCAGATATAACATTTCAGTCAGAAGATATTATCTATGTGCCTCTTGGAAGCCAGTTTGTAAGCATCAAAGGTGCAGTAAGAAGACCTGCAATCTATGAGGTTGTAGATACCTTAAAACTCCAGACATTGATTGATTTTGCTGGTGGATTTTTGCCTGATGCAGATTTGCAAAGAATCACAGTTATTCGTGATGACAGGATTTTTGGAAGAAAGATTATGGATATCTTTCCTCAAAAAGACCCTGGTGTTCTGGAGAATTTTGTTCTTAGAGATGGCGATAATGTTGAGATTTCATATATCAACAAGGACATTATTGACTGTGTATTTATTGAAGGAACAATAAAAAATCCAGGTAGATACCAGTGGAAATCAGGTATAACTGTTTCAGACATCATCAAAGAATCAGATTTACTTCCTGAAACCCTCGAGGAAAAGGCAGAGATTATAAGAGAAACCCCTTCAGGAGTAAGGGAGATTATGCAGTTTTCTCTTATTGACGCAATCAGAAGTGTTAAAGAAATACAACTAAATCCGAGAGATAGGGTTGTTATCAGGTCAAAAGATAAGCCCCTGAAAAAAGTAAGAATTACCGGAGAGGTAAAATTTCCAGGAGAGTATGTGATATCCCCGGGAGAAACAATCAGTTCAGTGATAGATAGAGCAGGAGGATTTACATCCCAAGCATATCTACCTGGTACTGTATTTACCCGTGTTTCTGTTAAACAAAGAGAACAACAGGAACTCGAAAAGTTTATTCTTGAAAAACAATCAACACTCGAAAAAGAAACTGAAAGAACTGAAAGCGAAGAAGAAAAGGCGCTGATTGAAAAAGGGAAAACCCTCCTTCAACAACTTGCCCAAACCCCTGTTACAGGAAGAATTGTTGTGTCTCTTGTCCCTTGGGATAAGTTTAAGGGTTCTAATTCTGATATTTTTCTTGAAGATGGGGATGCTATTTATATCCCTACAAAACCAACAATCGTAAGTGTTTTAGGAGAAGTAAATCATTCTGCGAATATCCTGTACAAATCTGGCGCAGATGCAGAGTATTACATTAAAAAAGCAGGTTCTTATACAAAAAATGCTGATATGAAGAACATCTTTGTTGTAAAGGTTGATGGCACTGCAAACAATGACCTTAAAACAATAGAACCAGGGGATATTATTGTTGTAGGATTCCTCGCAAAGGATAGGGCAGGAAAAATATTGAAGGACATCGTCCAGATGATTTACTATGTTGCTATGGCTATATCAGCATAAAACCAATGGAAAAAACAAGAAATCAAAAGGTAATTTCAGGGGTCAAGAGACATTTGCTTTTTATTACGCTTTATCTGATACTGGGCATTGTGTTAAGTGTTCTGTATTATCTTATTGCTCCAAAATACTACAAAGCAACCTCTGCGATTCTTAAGCCAATTGGAAGCATTGAAACTCTCGATGTCACAACAAAGTCCAAAACAACAGACAAACAGGATACAGGAACAGAGCTATTTATGTCTATTCTTACAAGCAGAAGGATGTATGATGATATTATACATAAGTTCAATCTTACTTCAGTTTATGGCATTTCGAATATCGACAGGGTAAGAGAAATTCTGCAGAAATGTTGCACAATCTCTGAGTCAGGCCAAAGGGTAATATCAATCAGTGTTATTGATAGAGATCCGGCAAGATCCGCTGAAATGGCGAACTTTTTCTGGGAAAACCTTGATAAATTACTCAAAGAAATGACAATTACAACAGCAAAGAAGAATCGTATTTTCATTGAAGAACGTCTCGCAAGTACTGGAGAAATACTTACAAAACTTCAGGAAGAATTGAATCAATTGCAGCAGGCAAACAAACTTCTTGCAATAAAGGATACTGGTGAAATCAGTACCCTTGCCACTGAATTAATGACAAAACTTTCAGAAAAGAAACTTGAACTTGAAAGAATGAAAAGAATATATCAACCAGAACAACCAGAAGTTGTAATGTTGAGTGCAGAGATAAAAGATTTGCAAAAAGAACTCGACAGGTTAACATCTTATCAAACAAATCTATCGGTGATTCTTAGAGAACTAAAGGCGCAAGAAAGTCTTTATTCATTTCTTACTGCACAGCTGGAAACCGCAAAACTCGATGAAACAAAAAATACACCATTTATTCAGGTCCTTGATACTGCGGTTGTTCCCCAAAAAGTTTACAGCCCTGACATAAAGAAAATTCTTATTATTATTTCAGCAATTATTATTGGCATTGGTATTATTATACTGTTTTTTGATGTATTAAGATTTCTTGGAAGTATATAAAAAATGGAAAAGTATCAGGTTCTTGCAAGAAAATATAGGCCACAGACATTCGCAGAAATCGCAGGACAAAAAACTATTGTCAAAAAACTTCAACAGGCAATAACAAGCACCAGAATCCCTCATGCCTTTCTTTTTGCTGGTCCGAGGGGAGTTGGAAAAACAACCATTGCAAGAATTTTTGCAAAAGCACTTAATTGTGCTAATGGACCTGCAAGTGAGCCATGTAACAGATGTGTTTTCTGCACAGAAATAATGCAGGGAACATCAATGGATTTCCTCGAGATAGATGGAGCATCAAACCGTGGAATTGAGGAAATACGTTCTTTACGAGAATCCGCTTCATTGAGACCCGCAAAGGCAAGGTTCAAAATCTATCTTATTGATGAGGTTCATATGCTTACAAATGAAGCATTCAATGCATTGTTAAAAACACTTGAAGAACCCCCGGAATACGTAAAGTTTATCTTTGCTACAACCTCTCCAGAAAAAATTCCAGAGACGATTATTTCAAGATGCCAGCATTATGATTTTAAACCACTTAAATATGAAGAAATAGAAGAAATGATTAAAAAGGTGCTTGATAGTGAAGGATATTCAATTGAACCTGATGCAATGAAGAAACTTATTGAATCAGGAGCAGGTTCTTTAAGGGATATTCTTGGTTATCTTGATCAGATTATCATATTATCGGATGGTAAAAATATCAGTATTGATATAACACAGGAGGTTCTCGGGCTTCCTTCAGGAGAAAGCGTCTGGAATCTTCTTAAGACCATTGCAGGTGCAGACACAAAAGCATCAATCCTTCTTCTTCATAAGATTGTTTCTGAAGGAAAAGATATAACAAATATTCTTGGCATTATGGGAAGAAAGATTCAACTTATTATCTGGAATAGATACGGAATACATACCCTTGACGAAGAAATTGATAACTTGAACATAGAATTTTTCAGGGATATACCTGTGGAGAAACTTATTCATGCTCTTGAGGTAATAATGCAAACAAAAGAAAAGATTCGATTTGAACCCCTTGAATTGATTCTTGCAGAATTACTCTGTTTTAAACTTGTTGAGATATTGAAATTACCAGTAAAACAGGAGAATATTCTTGTTGCAGAAACGAAAAAATCTGTGCCACAGGCTCCTAAAAAATCAGAGGATGAAAAAACAAACATTATTTCACAGCCAGATAACCCTCCTCAGATATTAGAAAAATCTGTTGAGGAGATATCACAAAAATGGGAGATGGTTCTATCTGAAATAAGGAAGAAAAAGCCAACCGTCCAGGCAGCATTAAGAGAGGGCAGACCTGCAAAATGCGAAAATGGATGTATAGATATTCTTTTTGGTGAGAATTATTCATTTCACTGCAACAGGGTTATGGAAAATAGGATAATTGTTGAAAAAGCTCTTGAAAAAATACTCGGGAAACATTATACTATTAATTGTCTTATATCCTCAACAGAGAATAAAACTCCATTAAAGGAAAGAAGCGAAGTTAAAGAGATAATTGACTTCTTTGGTGGCGGTGAGACCATAGAGGAAAATAAATAGATTTTGAAAAATTTTCAAATAAATTAATCATTTGAAGGAGGTATCAATGGCAAATATGTTTGAAATGTTAAAACAGGCAGGTCAGATAAAAAAACAGGCAGGAAGGTTTCAGAAGGTTCTTGCGAGCAAAATATGCGAGGTTTCTTCTCCTGATGGAAAAATATCAATAAAGGTTAATGGGAAAATGGAACTCCTTGGGATTGATATTTCTCCAGATCTTTTATTACCCGAGAATAAAACAAAACTTGAGAAGATGCTTCTTCATACGTGGCAACTTGCTCAGAAGGAAATTGAAAAGATTATTCAGGAAGAAACAAAAAATATTCTCGGTGATTTTGGAAATCTTCCATTCTAATGGAAACATACCCACCCATTATAAATACAATCATTGAGCAGTTAAAAAAGCTGCCAGGGATAGGAACAAAAAGTGCTGAAAGAATAGTGGAGTTCTTCCTTAAAATGGACGAAAATGATCTTGTTTCTTTTGCGGATAACCTTAAAAAACTAAAACAGAACGTGAAACTTTGCAAAAATTGCTTTTCAATATCTCAAAATGATTTATGTTATGTGTGTAGCGATGCAATGAGAGAAAAGAAAATTGCTGTGGTCGAGGAATATAAGGATGTAATAGCAATGGAAAAGGCTGGATTTCGAGGAAGATATCATGTCCTCGGTGGTAGAATCAATCCACTTGAAAAAATAGGCGTGGACAATTTAACAATCAAAGATCTACTTGAACGGCTTGATAGAGAAAAACCTGACGAGGTTATTATTGCAACAAATCCAACCCCTGAGGGAGAAACAACTGCCCAGTATCTTATAGAGATTCTTAAGGCACAAAAATATTCTGTAAGCAGGATTGCTACTGGAATTCCTGTTGGAGCAGAAATAGAGTATACTGATTCTGAAACTTTGCGGATATCGCTCGAAAACAGGCGCAAGACATAAGAATGGAATATCTTATATATAGATTCTTCTGCTTTCTCGGGGTACATCTGCCAGATTGGCTCGCATATTTTATCGGTAGTTCTATTGCAGAAGTAAGATATTACATTACCCCTAATTTAAGAAAAACTATCACTGAAAACTTAAGACAGGTTTTGAAATATAAAGCATATATTGAAAATATTCCTTTCGATGAAAAAATTCTTCACACCTATGTCAAACGCACCTATAGAAACTTTGGAATTTATATGGTTGAGTTTTTTCAGATTCCAAAATGGAATGAGAAACTTGTAAAGGAAAAAGTCAGGGTTATTGGCATAGATAACCTTGATAGGGCTCTTTCAAAATCAAAAGGAGCAATTGTAATTACTGCGCATCTTGGAAATTGGGAACTTGCAGGGATTGTGACAAGCTTGTTAGGATATAACCTTTCTGCGGTTGCTCTGCCATTCAGAAGCGATAGAATAGCAACAATTTTTATAAAGAGAAGAAGGACTAAAGGTGTAAATGTTATTCTTACAGGATCAAATCCCAAAGAATATATAAGGGCACTCAAAAAAAATAGCGTTATAGCAATTCTCGGAGACAGGATATTCACTGAAAAAGGAATTCCGATAAATTTTATGGGTAAACAAACATACCTACCAAGAGGACCTGCAACACTTGCACTTCGGTTAAATGCGCCATATCTACCTGGTTTTCTTTTAAGGGAGAAAAAAGGAAGATATGCTCTTGTATTTGACAAAGAAATAGAAATCCCTGATACTGAGGATTATCAGGAGAAGATAAGAGTCCTTGTAGAAAGAAGCGCCAGAATCCTCGAAAAATTCATAATTAAATATCCTGACCAATGGTTGAATTTTTCAAGAATGTGGAATGGTGAACAAGCATAAATAAAAAGACCGTAAAGGAGGAAAAATGAAGAAAACTTTGGGTGTTTTTATTATGATTTTTTCATTATCTATATTATCTCTTTTTGCCGATACTCATCCAGCACAGAAATTCAGGTCAAAAAACGAGCCTGTAATTCCAGCACCTGATGGTACAATATTTTGTGAAGCAGAGGAATTTTCTATTACTAAGGGCGCGTGGCAGGCAAAAAACTGGGGAGAAAACTATTTTGCCGCTACACTGGCAAATACATTTCTCTCGAGAAAAGCATTTCTCAGCGCACCAGAGCAATGTGATGAATCAATCGCAAGTATAAATGTAAGAATTATGCAACCAGGCAGATATCTTGTTCTCGCGAGATACGAAGCACCATACAGGTTTGAATCACAGTTCAATATAAAGATTGAACAAAATGGCAGGACTATTATGGACAGGCGCTACGGTGCAAGAGATAATCTTAAGATATGGGCTTTTGGAGAAAAGATTAAAAAAGAGGTTGCCTGGAGCTGGGGAGCAGTGGAAAATCTTGTATGGGAAGGACACGATGCTTATGTTGATTTAGTTGCAGGCACAGCAAAAATCTCTATTATTGCTGGAAAACAACCATTCCCTGCAGGAAAAAGAAATATAGATGTTTTGATGCTTACACAGGATGAGAACCAGGTAAAAACAAGAATTGAAAAAGAAAGACATCTTCCCCTTGATGGATGGCTGACGCAAGCAGGTGATGTATGGATGAGAATAAAAAATACTGGAAAAGA
Source organism: candidate division TA06 bacterium ADurb.Bin131 (assembly GCA_002070645.1). Classification (GTDB taxonomy): domain Bacteria; phylum Ratteibacteria; class UBA8468; order B48-G9; family DTJG01; genus DTJG01. Next base: position 4,060 of record MWDQ01000042.1, on the reverse strand, counting down.
AAAAATAAGTATAAAAAGTTTATCTTTCCCAGGGGGTCCATTTCAACAACATTCTCCATACTGGGTTCATATGAGAAACTGGCAGCCAGTAAATGTCTCTGTTGAAGCAGGCCAGACAACAGAGTGGGTTGAGGTTGGTTCAACCATGGATGCACTAAACGATGGACAGTGGGGATTTAGCACAACAGGTGAATGCATCATTGAATTTGCTGTAAAAAATGCCTCAGGAGATATTGAAAAAATCAAAGATTTTACTATAAAACAACAGGGCAACCTAAACCTTGTTGGTTTTGCTGATACAAGATACTGCAAAAAAATTCTTACTCCACAGGAAGCAATTGGAGGTATTGTTGAAAATCTCAAAAAAATAAAGATACAGGGGAAACTTCCTGAAAAAACATTAATCTTTGCTTCTACAAACATAAAAGAGTTTTTTGATCTTTATGGGATTTGTAAGAAACCAGATGTGTATGCTGACTGGCGTGGAAAAAATCCTTCGCAACTTGAGCAAATCTGTAAAAACCTGAGTGAAGGCCAGAGAAAATCTCTTCAGGTAATAAGCCTCGGAGACGAAATCGGGCTTCCCGCGCCATCTGTAAACGAGGCAAGAAACAGTTTTGTTGAATACCTGAAAACCCAACAGGTTAACCCTGAAGACATAGATTCTTCAGGTACCTGGAACAATATTGTTTATAATCCAAACCCAAAACTTAAAGATACAAACCCTGCATTATTTTACTGGTCAAAAAGGTTCCAGCATTATTATGGTATACAGCAGATAAAAACTCTTACAGATGTTTTAAGAAATTATCTACCGAATGCAGGAATTGGAGCGAATTTTTCACCGCATCACGGTGGGTATGTACATTCTTATCTCGGTGAGGTATTTCAATGGGTTAATTGTTTCAGAGAAGATGGTCTTACAATGCCCTGGTCAGAGGATTATATCTGGCAGGTTCCTGTTGGTAGTCCGCAGATGAACGAGATAAACCTTGATTTATTCAGAGCAGGCATCAGAGGAAAACCAGACAGGAAAATACACTATTATGTAATGCCCCACTGGCCTGGAAACACGCCGAATATGTGGAAAAGGCAATTCTATGGGGCGCTTGCTCATGGTATGAAAATCATCAACCTTTTTGAGTTTCATCCTGTCTGGATGGCATACACAGAAAATCATGTATCAAGTCAGGAGATGTTTGAGACAGTATTGAAAAGTTTCAGGGAGTATGGACTTTTTGAGGATATTGTCCAGGAAGGAAATATAAAACAGGCAAAAACAGGTTTGTGGTTCAGCGAAACAGCGGATATATGGTCTGATAATGAAGGTTCTTTTGCCGCAGGAAAAAGATCTTTTTATATCACAATAAGAAATAATCAGATACCTCTTGACTTTATTGTTGAGCAGGATGCGCAGGATGGCACATTAAACAAATACACAACCATTTTTCTTACAGACAGGCATATTTCAACCCTTGCATCACAGAAGATTGTCGAATGGGTGCAGAATGGCGGAGTTCTTTTTATGACTGCCGGAGCAGGAATGTTTGACCAGTATAACAGGCAGAATACTATTATGAAAAACCTTGCTGGAATTGAGCAGATTGAGATTATTGAACCAGAAGGAAGCAGGGTTGAGTTTATCAAACAGGATCTGCCATTTGCCAAGCCAATTACAGAGATAAAAATGATGGATAATCCTGAAAAACCAGTACCTGTATTTGGTGCAGTATCAAAAATTAAGCCCGATGCCTCAATAAAGAAACTCGGTGAATTTTCTGATGGCTCGCCAGCGATTATAACCCGACAGTATGGAAAGGGTAGAGTTATTTATTGCGCATTTCTTCCAGGTCTAAGTTATTTTAAACCAGCCATACCTCTGAAACCCGTTGATAGAGGTTCATCAGATGATGCTATGGCACACTTTTTACCTGTTGATTTTGAGCAGGGTATTAGAGGTCTTATAAGGATGGCATGCCCAGAAGAATTAATGATTTCTGTGAAAGATAAAAATGGTAATCCACTTGGTTTTGTGGAAACAACAGTGATAGAATCAGAAAAAGGAACCGTAATTCCTGTAATAAACTGGAGTACAAAAGATACAAAAGGAATAATAGTTGAAATCAATGCAGATATAAGTAAGAAAAAGATATCCCTGGCAAGCGGGAATCCAATAAAATCAATAAGAGTCAAAGAAGGTATAGCGGCCATTGGTCTGGATGTTGATATTGCTGATGCCATAATAATGAGATAACACTGGCAGAAAGTTGTACATAGACACATAACATAAGAAGGATTCTTTTTGCTTTCAGGAGTTTTCAGATGAACAGTAAACAAAGGATATTAGATAGTTTTAATCATATTGAACCTGATTTTGTTCCTGTTTCTGATCAATTAATTGTTTCAAAGGTTGCGTCAGAAATACTTGGTAGATATGCCTATACTGGTGGCGGAGAGTTTGCAAGGGATACCACAGAATTACTCTTAAAAGGAGAAAGAGATTTTCTTGTTCAAAGGCATACCCAGGATACAATAGAAATTCATAATAAATTAGGGCTTGATTTTGTAAGGGTCGGAACTGTTGTTTCAAAGTATTATTCAAAAGACCAACTTCCAGAAAAAATTGCAGAAAATGCATATCTTTATAAAGATAAAGAAACCGGAAATTACTCAATCTATAAATTCTCTGTTGCATCAGGACAGTTTTTTTGTGTTGAAAGTTCCCTTGATATAGAAGGCCTTGTTGCCCTTGAAAGAGAAATAAAACTTATTGAGAAGAAAATTTCTGAGCCCGTTGATTTTTCTGATAAAAGTATTTTTGAAGCATGGGATAAAATTAACGAAGAACTTGGTAAAAAAGTGGCAATAACATTTTCAACAGGAATTGCAATTCCTTTGAGACCTGTTTATCTTGAAGCACTTTTGATAAAACCAGAATGGATTGAAGTTTTTCTTGATTACCAGACAATCCAGTGTATTGAATTTATGAAGGAAGCAAAAAAACATGGGGCTGATTTTATCCTCGGAGGCGGAGATTTAGCAAATTCAAATGGGCCTGTGTATAGTCCTGAAATATTCAAAAAAATGTTGGTCCCGAGATATAGAAAGATTATAGATGTTTCTCATTCCCTCGGACTTCCCTATGTATATAGAAGCGATGGTAATACCAGGGCTTTATGGAATATATGGTTTAATGATGTTGGTTTTGATGGTTATGCGGAAATAGATAAATCCTCAGGTATAGACCTGGGTGAATTGAAAAGCATTTACGGGGATAAGATTACACTTATTGGAAATGTTGATTGTGCGAAAACACTGATTTATGGCACAAAACAGGATATTGAAAATGAGGTAAAAGATTGTATAAAAAAAGCAGCAAATGGAGGAGGGTTTATCTTAACATCATCAAACTCAATCCATTATAATATCCCGGCAAAAAACCTTGTCTACATGGTAGAGGCAGCAAGAAAATATGGAAAATATCCTATTGAGGATTGAATATTACAGAAATCCTTACGCGAAAATATAAATCCACAAAATTTTCATACTTGTAAAAGCAGGATACAGGAAGATTTTATCAGTAAAACAAAAATCTAATTACGAATCATAAAATATCCAAATATTTTATCATTGACATTCCCTATATTTTCAGATAGTATAAACTTAGAATTAAAGATGATAGCATCAAAAAACAGAAGAAACTTTTATATTAGAAAACCAAAGGGAAAAGAGGAGGAAAATCCATCCCGGCCTTCTTTTGATCTTCTTTTGTTCCCCCCTTTGAAAAGTCCTCCCCTTAATTCCCCCTTTCATACTATCCCTTACCCCCTAAATCCCCCTTTCTTAAAGGGGCAAGGGGGATTTAGAGAGGGATATGGAAACTTTTGAAACTATTGAAAAATAAACAAAAACACTGCTAATGATTTAGTTAAGATTGGCACTACCTTAGACACTCAGAGGAGAAGATATGAAAAAAATCCTTCTATTGTCAATAGTTATGGCATTCATAACCATATCAGTGTTTCCAGTTTCACAGGATCTTTTACCCAGAGAGAAAATT
>MWDQ01000041.1 GCA_002070645.1 candidate division TA06 bacterium ADurb.Bin131 | reverse complement strand
GGGAAAAAGAGCAAACTGGTGTGATTACTATGGGCCTGTGGATGATGTTGTTGTTGGAATTTCTGTTTTTGACCATCTCAAAAATTTTAGATATCCAACCTGGTGGCATATAAGAAACTATGGTTTGATGACTGCTAACTTTTTTGGACTCAGCGATTTTACAGAAGATAAGAAAATCTCAGGGACATATATACTCCCTGCATATCAGGAGATGCGACTTACTTATAGAATTTATGTCCATGCAGGTGATACAAAAACAGGAAATGTTGCTACAAGGTATCTTAATTTTCTTTACCCTCCTGCAGCAGTGCAAAGATAATTATGAAATATATTATAGGTATTGACCTTGGAACAACAGGTGTAAAAAGTGTGCTTGTTGATTCTGAAGGAAAGGTTTGTGGTTCAACCACTGAAGAATATCCGCTTATAACTTTAAAACCCGGCTGGGCACAGCAGGACCCTGAATTGTGGTGGCAGGCAACAGCAAAAGGGATTGCAAATCTTATTAAGAAGACAGGGATAAATCCATCGTTAATATGTGGTGTTGGTCTTACAGGTCAGATGCATGGGTCTGTTTTTCTTGATAAAAACTTCAGGGTACTATACCCTGCAATTTTATGGTGTGACCAGCGCACAGCAAAAGAATGCGAGCAGATTAATGAAATCATTGGTAAAGATAGAATATTTGAAATAACCTGTAATCCAATTTTAACAGGTTTTCAGGCGCCAAAAATACTCTGGTTGAAAAATAATGTTCCTGATGTTTTTAAGAATGTAGAGAAAGTGCTTTTACCTAAGGATTATATCAGATTTTGTCTTACAGGAGAGTTTGCAACTGATGTTTCGGATGCCTCGGGTACAGGATTATTTGACGTAAAAAAAAGAAATTGGTCTTTAGAAATACTTGATAAACTGAGAATTCCACAAATCTGGTTTCCTGAATGTTTTGAATCAATCGAGATTACATCAAAGATATCAAAAAACGCAGAAAAGATTACTGGCATCCCGGCAGGTGTTCCTGTTGTTGCTGGGGCAGGAGATCAGGCAGCAGGAGCAATTGGTAATGGAATTACAAAAGAAAAAGTTGTTTCAATCTCTCTTGGAACAAGCGGGGTTGTTTTTGCCTTTTCTGACAGGCCATTTGTTGATCCTGCAGGAAGGTTGCATACATTCTGCCACGCAGTTCCATATAAATGGCATCTTATGGGTGTTATGCTTTCTGCAGGGGGTTCTTTTAGATGGTTCAGGGATGTTCTTGGAAAGGAAGAAATAAATAAGGCAAGAGAACTTGGTAAAGACCCGTATGAAATACTTGTATCCCTTGCTGATGAAGCACCTGCTGGTTGTGATGGATTGATATTTCTTCCATATCTATCAGGTGAAAGATGCCCTTATCAGGATCCTGATGCAAAAGGAGTGTTTTTTGGGATTTCCTTGAAAACAACAAAGGCGCACATGACAAGATCTGTTCTTGAAGGGGTAAGTTTTGGATTGAAGGATAGTGTGGAGATAATGAAAGAGATCGGGCTTCCACCAGGCGGGGATTACAGGGTTTCTGGTGGAGGGGGGAGAAGTAGTTTATGGTGTCAGATACTTGCTGATATTATTGGCGAAAAAATGGTACGGCTTACTTCTGAGGAAGGTCCTGCGTATGGTGCGGCGCTTCTTGCAGGTTCTGGGACAGGAGTATTTCCTGATATTGAAACTACCTGTGAAATGTTTTTGTCCGTGAAAGACCGGTTTATTCCTGATAACAAAAAATCCGGAATTTACAACAATATATATGAAATTTACAGGGATTTATACCATAATCTTGAAGACCTGTTTGACAGAACCGCTCGTTTGTTTTAGAATAATTGACAAAAATTCTTACGGAGGATAAATGGAAGAAAATCTTTTGATTGCAATTGGAAGACGAAAAACAGCCCATGCTATTGTAAAATTAAACCCTGGAGACGGTAAGATAGTTATCAATGGTAAATCACTTTCCGACTATTTCCCGCTTGTTACACATCAGAAGGAAGTTATAAAGCCATTAAAGGTGGCAGAACTCGAAGGAAAATTTGATATAGAAATTAAAAGTATGGGAGGAGGTCTTACAGGTCAGATTGATGCAATAAAACTTGGAATTGCCCGTGCTCTTGTTAAATACAATCCTCAACTTGTTTCAAAACTTCGTGAATTTTCTCTTCTGACGCGAGACCCGAGAATGAAGGAACGGAAAAAATATGGTCAGAAGGGTGCAAGAAAACGGTTTCAGTGGACAAAAAGATAATTTTAATCCTATCCATTTTTTATTAAGATGCCTGAAAAGAAATTGAATGTTGCTATCTTTGGGATTTCAGGATATGCTGGAAGAAAGCTTCTCGAGATTTTGCTTCTACACCAGAGTGTGAAGGTTAATCTTGGATTTGTTGCTCCTGACGAACCAGATTTACCTGTAGAACAAATGCATCCGAGGGTTGCAAAGACAATACATCTAAATTGTTATAATAAGGTTGACTGGAGATATTTAGAAGATAACTGTGATATTGTTTTTCTTGCCCTTCCCCACGTTGTTTCAATGTCATTTGTGCCACAACTGCTTTCCCTCGGGAAAAAGGTTATAGATTTAAGTGCTGACTATAGATTTTCAGACCCTGAAATCTATGGGAAATGGTATCAACAACATACTTCTCCACATCTTCTTTCCACTGCGGTTTATGGACTTCCCGAGTTGTACAGGAATGAAATCCGAAATGCAAGATTAATAGCAAATCCTGGATGTTATCCGACATCTGCAATTCTCGGACTTTTACCCCTTGCAAAAAAGAAAATTCTTAAAGAAAGGATTATCGTAAATTCTTTGAGTGGTTTTACCGGCGCTGGAAGAAAACCAGATGTTACACTTCTTTTTGCTGAGGGAAACGAAAACAGCCGGGCTTATAAAATTGGTGAGCACCGTCATCAGCCAGAGATTGAACATATCCTGAACAAATGCGGTTGCGATGTTTCTGTGGTTTTTGTTCCTCATCTGATACCAATAAACTGTGGGATGCTTACAACAATGTATGTTGAAATTACAGAAGACATAAGTTCTGATGATCTTCATAACATCTATCAGGATTTTTATTCAGAGGAGCCATTTGTGAGAATAATGAAGTATGGTGTGTCTCCTGAAATAAAAAATATATCAGGCACGAATTTTTGTGATATAGGAATTAAGAAAATAAATAAATCCCTTGTTGTTGTCGTTTCTGCTATTGATAATCTTGTTAAGGGCGCTTCAGGTCAGGCGGTTCAGAATATGAACATTATGATGGGTATCGAAGAAACCCATCCTTTTTATTCAAAATGAAGCCAGTATTTCTTGATAGGGATGGAGTAATTTCAATATTTACCCCGGATGACTATATAAAAAAATGGAGTGAGTTTGAGTTTCTTCCCACTGCTTTTGAAGGATTAAAAAAACTTACAGAAAATGGATTTGATATTGTTATTATTTCAAATCAGGCAGGGGTAGGAAGAGGGCTATTTTCTATTGAGGACCTTCAGAATATTACCCAGAAAATGCAACAGGAACTAAAAAAACATGGTGCCGAGATATATAAGGTTTATTATTGTGTGCATAAAAAAGAAGATGACTGCAATTGTAGAAAACCAAAGATAGGATTAATTGAGCAATTTATAGCAGAGAATGGGGAGTTTGAAAGAGAAAAGACATTTTTCGTTGGTGATGCTGATGTAGATATTGAAACAGGAATTAAATCTGGATTAAGGACTATTCTTGTGCTTTCAGGAAAAACAAAATTAGTTGATGAGGTTCAATCCTGGAATTTTAAGCCAGAGTTTATTGCAAACAATATCAAAGAAGCAGCAGATATAATAATAAAAGAAACCAAAAAGGGGGAATAATGGAAAAGAAAAAGATTCGAGTAATTGTATGGAATGAATTCAGGCATGAAAGGCATAACGAAAAAATAAAGAAAATATATCCAGAGGGTATGCATTCTGTTATAGCAAAACACCTTAATTCTCAAGGAGATATTGTTGCTGGCTGTGCTACTCTCGACGAGCCAGAACATGGCTTAACACAGGAAGTTCTTGATACAACAGATGTAATAATCTGGTGGGGACATGGTGCTCACCGTGAGGTTAAGGACGAGGTTGTTGCGAGGGTACATAAAAGGGTGCTCGAGGGAATGGGTATTATATGTCTTCATTCATCGCACTTTTCAAAAATCTTTAAGGCATTGATGGGAACATCCTGTGTATTAAACTGGAGAGATGGTGGAAAAGAAAGAATATGGACAATTGAACCATCTCATCCAATAGCAGAAGGTATAGGTCCTTATTTTGAATTACCCGGGACAGAAATGTATGGAGAAAGGTTTGATATTCCATCTCCAGAAAAAATTATTTTTATTTCCTGGTATCCGGGTGGAGAGGTTTTCAGAAGTGGCTGTGTCTGGGAAAGAGGACATGGAAGGGTTTTCTACTTTTCTCCAGGGCACGAGAGTTTTCCCATATACTACGACCAGAACATTTTAAAGATTATTACAAATGCTGTAAGGTGGACAGCCCCGAGAATAATGATGAAACAGGAATGTCAGAATGTTCCACCGATTGAAAAATAATCAGTGTTTATAATTCGTTTGCGCAGATATATGCAATGAGTTTATAGACAAGTTTTGCTGCAAGAAATGCAGAGGCACAGTAGTGATTTGATGGAGCAAGTTCAACAATATCCGCACCAATGATTTTGTGTGTTGATGCGAATTTTCTCAAAAAATCTGTGATTTCATACCATGTAAATCCTCCTGGTTCAGGGGTTCCTGTATCAGGAACAACAGAAGGATCAAAACAATCAATATCTATGCTAATGTAATAATTGCCATCAGGCAGGGAATCTGCTTTATCAATCAGTGCCTGATTTCTGCAGTTATGGGCAAAGTGTATATGAACATTTTTTAATTCTTGAAGATCTTTTGCTTCTTCATTGCTTAAACTTCTTATGCCAAAACTATAGATTTCACAGTTTAGTTCTGAAATTCTTCTCATAACGCTGGCATGGCTGAACTTGCTTCCTTCATATTGTTTTCTTAAATCTGCGTGTGCGTCAAAATGGAGTACCCTAAGGTCGGGATATTTATGTTTGTACTCTGATATTATTGGAAAACTGATTGAATGTTCACCTCCGAGGGCAAAGACAAACTTATTATCCTTTAGGAGTTTTTTTACGTTTCTCTGAATTTTTTTCATCATTTTTTCAGCAGAGTGAACATCCTGGGTGATTTCAGAAAGTGTAATAATGCCATTTTCCCATGGTTGTGTATTTGTTTCTTCCTCGTATAATTCCATATATCTTGATGAGAATATAATCGCTTCTGGGGCGAACCTTGTCCCTGGTTTAAATGAAATAGTTCCCTCATAAGGAATTGGAAGTATGATAAATCTTGCTTTACCTGCAGGGATTTTTTTTATTCCGCCAAATGTGTATGGAAGTGCGTCATTCATTGGGTGTTTTACAGTACAAAGACCGCAGCAGCAATAACTGTTGTCCACAATCCATTTTTATCTCCTATTGCTGACTGGGTTATATTGGTTGTTTTAATAATCTGGCTAGACATTCGCCATATTTGTTTTTTTTCATCATAGGAAGAAGTTGGATCAAATTCAAGCCCCAAAATTGTTGCAAGCATTGTTGCTGCAAGATCTTCTGCATAATCACCGGCTTTTTCTTCTGTTTCCCCAAAACTTTCATGCTCTGAAAGGTATCCATATTGATTAGAATCCTTTGGGATTGCCAGCCCTACTGATGAGGTGATTAATCTATGAGGTTCATTTGTTGCATTTTTGCTCATCACAACAAAAAGTATCTGTCCTGGTCTAAGATAGGAAAGACCTTCGGTTTTTGAGATTAAACGACAATGCGGGGGGAAAATGCTGGATATTGAAACAAGATTAAATTGGGCAATGCCTGCATTTCTCAGAGCCCGTTCAAAACTTGTAAGTTTTTCTCTATCCTTTCCGACCCCTTTTGTCATAAAAATTTTCTTCGCTACGAAATCCATTTTTCCATGTGTTAAATTAAGAATTTTAATAATTTAAAACCTTTGTCTGGGTTTTGTCAAATTTTTTTAAACTCTGTTATTCAGAAGTTAAAGTTGCAGACAAAATTCTGAGAATATCATAATATTAAGTACCACAATATTTATGCGCAACTGAAATACAATCATCAGGTATGCAATCTGGATAATCCAAATGCAGAAAATTCCTTTTTAATGGTCTAATATTATCTTGGTCTAACTCTTACATTGCCATCAGATGATTCTAAAACCTGGACAGGATCTCCTGGACGGAAAACTTCTCCCTGTGTTTTTTCCTGAACAACTGCAATTGTTCTACCGTCTTCCAGTTTTACTGTAATTTCTAAGCCATTTTTGGTTGTAACCTTTTTTTCTATTGCTGCGCCAGCAGCAGCGCCCAGTGTTCCACCTATGATAGTACCTGCTGTTTTATCGTCATCATCAACGGCACGTCCAACCGCAGCGCCAGCAGCGGCTCCTGTTGCAGTTCCAACGACGCCTGGTTTACCTTGAATAACAACCTCATTTACTGTTACAACTGTGCCGAGATAAACCCTTTGCATCTTTCGTGCTTCGTCTCTTTCATAACTCGAGCCGCTCATAGGTGTTTGACATCCTGAAAAATATACAACCATAAAAGCCCCTATCGCAAATATAAGAATACTTTTCTTCATTTTCCTCCTTTGTTAAACATAAATAAAATTGGTTCTTTCTTTTTATACGACACTTTCAAAGTGCAAAGGTTTATTTACCTTTTATCTATAAACATTTTAATGTATCTGAACAATAAAAAAATCTTTGTAAATGAAATAATTTCTGAAGAAAATAAAAATTTTTCTTTTATCCATTGTGTTTTACTATTCAATAAATTCTTTATGAACTACCTTTAATGCTTTTTGTCCATCTTTTTTCTTAACTATACACGAAATTTTGATTTCTGATGTGCTTATCATTTCAATATTGATTCCTGCATCAGCGAGTGCCTTAAACATTCTTGCTGCAACACCTGGATGGTTCATCATTCCAAGTCCTATGATTGTAATTTTTGCGATATCACTATCGGATGTTATATTTTCACATCCAAGGTCTTTTCCAATATTTTTTGAAATTTCAAATGCCCTTTCACATTCAGTGCTGTTGACTGTAAATGAAAGGTCAGTATACCCTTGTATGCTTACATTCTGAACTATTACATCTACGTTAATGTTTTCTTTTCCGAGTGCCCCAAAAATTTTCGCTGCAACACCAGGTTTATCCGGTACACGAAAGAATGTAATTTTTGATTGTTTTTCATCAAGAGTTACTGATGAAACAACCGCACCTTCTTTTAGATCAACCTCTGTTACCATTGTTCCTCCATTGTCAGCAAATGTTGATTTAACAACAAATGGAATGTGATATTTTTGAGCAAACTCAACGGCTCGTGATTGCATTACTTTTGCACCAGCAGACGCCATCTCGAGCATTTCTTTATAGGATATTATGGGTATTATTCTTGCTTCTGGTACTATGTTAGGGTCTGCTGTAAAAACACCAGGTACATCAGTATATATCTCACATCTTTCTGCTTTTATTGCTCCTGCAATTGCAATTGCAGTTAAATCAGATCCGCCTCTACCGAGTGTTGTAATGCTTTCTTCTGGGCTAATGCCCTGGAACCCGGCAACCACAACAATCTTCCCATTTTTTAATTCTTTAATAATCCTTCGTATGTCAATTGTGCGTATTCTTGCCTTTGTATGATTGCTATCTGTTTTTATACCAGCCAGAAAACCTGGAAGTCCTTCTGCCTGGTACCCTAAACTTTCGATTGCCATACAAACAAGGGCAACAGAAATAATTTCGCCTGTGGAAAGTAGAAGGTCCATCTCCCGTGCTGGTGGAATATTAGCAATCTGTTTTGCAAGATGTATAAGATTATCTGTTGTTTTTCCCATTGCTGAAACAACAGCGACAACTTTGTTGCCATTTTTATATGTATCTACAATCTTTTCCGCAACTTTTTTTATTTTCTCTGGATTTGCAACAGAACTACCGCCATATTTTTGTACAATAATTGCCATATGATTTACCCCATCAGTTATTCTACTTATTCTATCAGAAATACCTTCATTTTTCAAATAATTATTCTTATGGTATTTCTAAATCATAGAGAGGCAGGTAGCGGTTTTCCTTGACAATGCAATAAATCACTTATTATTTCAATACAATTAAAGACCTATGGAAAAATTTGGGAATTTGGATATAATATTTTAATGGAATGAGGATTCTATAAGCAGTATAATTACAAGTCAAGAGATTGAAACAATAATAAGGTGTAAAAAGATCAGGAACCATCGAAGAAGAATATTCAAAAGGAGGGTATATGGAACTAAAATTTTTGTTTTGTGCTATTTGTGGAATATTGATGGCAGGCACAATTGGATTTTCTGATGAGGTAATAAAGTCAGTTCAACTTCCTGCGCCTGATAAAAGTGGTGGTAAACCATTGATGGAAGTATTAAGCAAAAGGCAGAGCATAAGGAACATCAGTAGTAAAGAGATTCCTGTTCAGGTGCTTTCTAATCTTCTCTGGGCGGCTTTTGGTATTAACAGACCTGAATCAGGAAAGAAAACTGCTCCTTCGGCAGTTAATGCTCAGGAAATAGATATCTATGTAGCGATGCAAAAAGGTCTATATGTTTATAATGCAAAAAATAATACGCTGGATCCTGTGGTATCAAAAGATATAAGAAGTACTGCCAATGAAAGCCCTGCTGTGCTGAGTGCTCCTGTGCTTCTTATTTATGTAGCCGACTATTCGAGGATGCCTAAATTTCCGCAAGAAACCAGGGATTTTTTTTCTGCCACTGATACAGGTTTTATCAGTCAAAATGTTTATCTTTTCTGTGCCTCTGAGGGGCTTGCAACAGTTGTAATGGGTTCATTTACTAAGGAGCGTCTTACAAAAGAAATGAATCTTAAAAAAGAACAAAAGATTATTTTAATTCAGCCAGTTGGTTATCCGAAATAATAAGATTCAAACTGCAATTTTTAATGAAACAATCTGATGAAAAAGGGATTTACTCTTATTGAATTACTGGTTGTTATTGCTATTATCTCGATTCTTGCCGGGCTTGTTTTGCCTGTTTTAGCAAGAGCAAGAGAATCCGCAAGAAGGGTTGTTTGCTTGAATAACCTAAAACAGATTGGGATGGTGGCAGGTATGCGGACTCTCGATGCAGGGAATACTTCTTTTGAACAATACTGGGGAAATATTGTCCGTGATGCATCTGGAGAATATGTTGGAATCGGAAGGTTTTATTCTCGTCTAAGAAGTATAGAACTTTATGGATGTCCCTCAAGCAATTATGCAAGTCCAGAGAAAGTAAAAAATTCAGATGGGAAAGAGGGTATTGTAGAATCTGCATATGTTTATAGACCAGAGATTGAAGGTCAACAAAGTGGGGTAGTGGCTTTTTTGATGGATTTTAATCTACGTGCTGAGGAGAAATTTAATCATAAAGGAAAGTTTGTTAATATTCTTTTTTCTGATGGCCACATATCAGGTGTTGTAGATAATAATCAATCGCTCTCGTTTGATAATGATTCAATCGAAGAATATAAAAGAGTTTTTCTCGAAGCAGACAAAAGGCAATAGAAAAAAAACCGTGTGTGTTTTATAGGAATTAGAGATTTACGAAAGGAAAAATTAACCGATTTATTAACACAGGGGATTTTCGGAAGGATTGAAGAAACAAAAAATTGTAAATTCAAGGTTGGAAATGTAGTAAGCACCCTCGGGTATGATGTGTTTATGTTATTATGAAAAGATACGGGCTTATAGTCCTCTTGAAATTCTTGCTGCAAGAGAGGATGGAAGACCAGCATCAATAATTTTTTTTGAGGCAATTTCAGTAGGGTATGGAATTCTGTGAAGTTCAAAAACCCTGCTTTCTGTATTATATATTCCACAGCATGCTTCAGGATTCCCATCTCTTGGTTGACCTACACTACCTACATTTAATATGAATCTTTTTTCTGGACTGATAATTAGGTGTATTCTTCCGTCTGCTTGTTCAGCGATAATTGCCGGTGTTGTACTTCCTTTTTCAAGTGAGAAAGCCATTGGAAAATGTGTATGGCCAATAAAACAATAATTAAACTGAAATTCGTCGAACATTTTTTTTGCTTTTGTACGAGAGTTTGTGTAAAAATGAAGTGGGTTGTTTAGTCCACCATGGCAGATTATAAAATCATCTATGTCCATTGTTTCCTTCCACATTGAAATTTTTTGAAGATACTTATCCGGTACATTTTTTCTTGTCCACTCGATGGCAATTTTTGCATCAGTATTAAATTCAGCAAAATCTCCTGTAAGAAGCGCTTCTTCGTGATTTCCCTTTATAACTGTTGCTTTGATTGATTCGAGTATATCAAGACACTCAACTGGATTGGCTCCATATCCAACGATATCTCCGAGGACAAGGATTTTTTCAATATCCATCTGCTGTAACATATTTTTTACTGCCAGAATTGCCTCGAGATTTCCGTGGATATCAGAAAGAATTCCGTATAGCATCCTTTTTCCTGTGGTATTCAGTCAAAAATTCAAGGTCTTTATAAACAAGAGAAGCATGTTCATATCTATTAGCTGGATCCGGGTCTATGCAGTTTTTCAAAATTGCGGTCACATAACCAGGTATTTCACAATTACACTTATTAAGAAACTCTTCGACGATTTTACCCACACTATAGATATCACTTTTGTGTGTTGTTATACCTGTTCTTCTTTCGGGTGCCATATATCTTTCTGTGCCTGCGTAAGGAAATCTATCCCTTTGGAGAAATGTTTTCTTTATTGCATAACCGAAATCAGTAAGTTTAATCTGTTGCAAATCAGGTGAAATAAGAATGTTTTCTGGTTTAATGTCCTTATGTATGATTTTATGTTGTTCAAGGTGGTCAAGCGCTAAAAGCATTGCTTTGAAAATAGTCAATACTTCCTCGAGAGAAAATGTTTTCTCCATAGACCATTGTCTCATACTTTTTCCAGGCACATATTCCATAAAGATGCCAATATCTTCAGGATCCTGAAAGAGTTTATATACCTTGACAATGTTAGGATGATTCAGCTCCATCATTATTTCCGCCTGTTTTTTGAACTGTTTTATGTGGGCGGAATTGTTAAATCTGGAGTGTTTGATATTTAGAAATTTTATCGCTACATAGGGGCCGTATTCTGAATCATATGTTGTTGCTTTTGCAAGATAAACCCCTGATGTGGATCCCTGCCAGATTTGTTCAACAATTTCATATCCTTCTATAATTTGTCCTGCTCTTTTGCTTACCATTTACAAAGTTCCAAATAGAAGTTCAAGTATAAAATTTTCTATAATTATTTACTAAACCCATTCTTATCCATACAAAAGTAGAAAAAGAATGCCCTGTTTATAAATTTTTTATCACCGTTATTTTTTACGCAACACAGTTTATATTGATTGAATTTACATTGTTTTATTATATTCTAGAACATAGAAAAAAGCAATTCCAGTTTTTTCCTGTATCTGAAAAGTTCTTCTCTTTGTTATAGAATTTTGGTATAATAAAACATCCAGGGGATAGTGTTAAAAACAAATGAAACTTTTATGATAAAGACACAAAAAGGGATAAAAATCAATCCCGGTCTTCCTTTAATCTCCTTTTATTTCTCCCTTTGAAAAAGGAGATAGGGATTTAGAGGGCATGTTTATAAAAACTTTTGAAACTATTGAAAATAAATAAAAATACTACTAATGATATATCTGGGTTTGGCACTACCTATTCAAAATACCAGGAGGTAATATGCCTAAAGATTCAATGACACCAAAAGAAAGGTGGACTGCTGTTTTACAAAGAGAAAAACCTGATAGGGTTCCTTTATTCTGGTCATCAACTCAGGAGACCCTTAATAATACCAAAAAATATCTCGGAGTATCTGAGAATTCAGAATTGTTTAAGGTTCTTCATATTGATGAAATTATAAGTGTATTTCCTGATTATATTGGACCAGAATTCCCTGAGGGTACTGATTTTTTTGGATGTGGTTTTAAGGAAGTTTCGTATGGTACAGGAGTATATACAGAATGTGTATATCATCCGCTTGCGCAGTTTGAAAGTATTGAGGAAATAAAGAAAAATTATAAATTTCCATCAATCGATTGGTTCGATTTTTCAGGTATAAAGAAACAGATTTGTGGAAAAGAACATCTTCCTTTATACGGTGGAGGGATGGAGATATTTTTAAGATACAGGCAACTGAGGGGTTTTGAAAGAGCAATGATCGATATTATTGAAAAGCCAGAAATGGTTGAATATTGTCTTGACAATATTTTTCATCTGTATTACAGAATTACTGAGGGTATCTATGAAGAAATTCCCGGGAAGGTATTATTGACAATGGTTGCTGAGGACCTTGGTTCTCAAGAGAGCCTTCTTTTTTCTCCTGAGTGCATAGGGAAATTGTTCCTTCCACGGATGAGAAAAATGATGAAACTTGTGCATGAAAATAATGCCCGAGTAATTACCCATAGTGATGGAGCAATAAGAGATATTATTTTAGATTTGATTGACTGCGGAATGGATGTGTTAAATCCTGTTCAATGGCGTTGCAAAGGAATGGAAAGGGGATCTCTTAAAAGAGATTTCGGAGACAAGATATGTTTTCACGGTGCTATGGATAATCAATATACGATGCCATTTGGAAGTGTCGATGATGTAAAAAAAGAGGTTATGGATAACATAAGAATTCTTGGAGATGGCGGAGGATTTTTTCTTGGGCCCTGCCATAATCTTCAGGCAATTACTCCTGTAGAAAATATTATTGCGATGTATGAAACTGGCTATGAGTATGGATGGTATTAAGATATGCTGGATATCTGCGAGATCTTTGTTTCGATACAGGGTGAGGGTTGGAGACAGGGAACTTCTGCAGTGTTTATCAGATTTTATGGGTGCAACCTAAGATGTAAATTCTGTGATACACGCGTTGCTTTTACCAAAAAGCAATCAATGGATGAAAAAGAAATCGTAGAAATAGTAAGAAGATTATCAAGAAAATACAACAACATAACCAATATCATTATAACAGGCGGGGAACCATATCTGCAGGATTTTAGTAATCTTGTGCTTCAACTTAAACTGAGCGGTTTTTTTGTTTGCGTTGAAACAAACGGAACAATATGGAGGGAGATTCCTCTGGACTGGATATGTGTTAGCCCAAAGAAATCTGCAAAAAAATTATTACAACAGGGTTACGATAAAAGATTCAAAGATGTTGCAAATGAGTTTAAGTATGTTATAACAGGGAAACATGATTTTTCTTTTATCGATAGCAAGATTACAAAGCCAGTGATACTGCAACCTGTCAATAATGATTTAAAGATTGCCTTAATGATATTTAAACAGATAAAAAAATGCAGTATGCCAAACTGGTTTTTGAGGTTTCAAATTCATAAACTTATGGGGATCTTATGAAATCAGTTGCACTTATTTCTGGAGGAATTGATAGTTTTGTTGCTTCTGCCTTTGAAAAATCCAATGGCTCAACAATCTTTGGTTTGACAGTTGATTATAAGCAACTGCACAGGAGAGAGATTAACTCTGCTGAGAAGGTTGGTAAATTCTTAAATGTAAAGGAACATAAGTTTATAAATATTGACCTATCGTGGCTTCCTTCTTCGCTTACAAACAGAGATTATGTTGAGAAAAAACATAAATCAGGGATACCGTCAACCTATGTTCCATCAAGGAATACTATTCTGATATCCATTGCGCTTGCCTATGCTGAGGCAATTGATGCTGAATCAATTGTAGTAGGGGTTCATAGTATTGATTATTCAGGATATCCTGATTGCAGGCCAGAATACATCAAAGCATTTCAAAAACTGATTGATGCTGGAACAAGAAAAACAATTGAAGGTGGCAGGATTGAACTCAGGGCGCCCCTTATTTTAATGAGAAAATCAGAAATTATAAAACTTGGAATTTCGCTTGGACTGGATTTCTCAATCACATGGTCGTGCTATAAAGGTGGGTCAAAAGCATGTGGAATATGTGATTCCTGTAAAATACGGCTTGAGGCATTTAGGCAGGCAGGTATTGTTGATCAGATTGAATACGAAAAACCTTTTGCTTAAAAGGAAATATATACTATGGAAAAGATTGGACTTTTTGCATCTGGTGGGAAATTTTCTAAGATTGCCTTTAATGAAATGAAATCAATGGGATTTTTGCCTGTTGTTTTTAGTTTTGATACACCAGTATTTTCACATTATAATGATCAGATAGTTTTGAGGTTTGGAGATATAGAAGGATTTGTGAGGTATGCCTGTAATCTTGGAATAAAACAGGTTGTTTTTGCCGGGAAGATAAATGCTCTTGATATTTTTAAGAAAGCGGTCGCAGAGTCAGGTGCAAGATTTCTTGCTGGTGTAAAGAGGTTTGATTCTGAGAATATCTTGAATAATCTTGTTGATTTTCTCGAGAAAAATCATATTAAAACGATTCCGCTCACAAAGGTATTCAAAAAATATCTTGCTCAGGAAAAGATTTATACATCAATAAAATTAGAAAAACAACACTGGTCAAATATTCTTTATGGCTGGCATGTGGCAAAACAAATGGCAAAAATGAAGATAGGTCAGTCGGTGGCAGCGAAAAATCAGATGATTATTGCAGTGGAAGCAGTTGAAGGTACTGATAGGATGATCTTAAGATCAGGTAAACTCTGTGATGGTTTTACAGTGGTAAAGGTTATGAGAAATGGTCAGGATGTTAGGTTTGACCTGCCAACTGTTGGGCCTTCTACAATAAGGAATATATCAAAAGCAGGTGGAAATATCCTTGCTGTTGAAGCCAATAAAACAGTTATGATAGATATTGAAAAAATGATTTCTCTAGCGAATACACATAGCATTACTATTGTTGGTTTTTGCGGAAAGGAGATAATGTGATTATCAAAGAAAATATGGACGAAATTTTGAGTTATCTTGAGGATTCTTCGAATTTTTCTGGGGGTCATTGCGATAAGGTTTATATCCCTGAAAGTGAGGAAGATGTTGTTGAAATTATTAATACCTGTAATTCAAAAAATATACCTTTGACAATTTCTGGCGGTGGAACAGGGACAGTTGGTGGTAGGATTCCAACACAGGGTTCTGTTATTTCAATCGAAAGATTAAACAGAATTATTGATATTAACCAGGATAAAGCAATCTGTGAGGCAGGGCTTGTTATAAACCAGTTTCTTTCAGAATCAGAAAAAATTAATAGGTTTTATCCTCCATTTCCAACTGAAAGGAGTGCGTTTATTGGTGGAAATACTTCTACAAATGCTTCTGGGGAATATAGTTTTAGATTCGGGCCAACCCGTTCATATATCCTTAAAATAAGAATGGTGACAGGCAGTGGAAGGTTGATTGAAATACCTCGGGGCAGATATTTTGCAGATGAAAACGGCGTGATAAAAACAGATTTCATACAAGTAAAAAAGCCATCGTATACAACCCCTAAAATTAAGTGTTCTGCTGGTTATTTCTCTGCACCTAAAATGGATTTAATAGATCTTATTATTGGTTCTGAAGGAACACTTGGTGTTATTACCTATGTTGAGGCGATGCTTGTTGAGAAACTTCCTGACAGATTTATTATGATTTTTTTCCTGCCTTCTGAAGAAAGAATGTTCGAGTTTCTATATGAGGTAAAAAAAGATTTTATAAGGGATATGTACACTCTCGAATTTTTTGATGAGTCAAGCCTGTCTTTTCTTAAAAGTGATTTTTCTGAAATTCCAGAAAAAACCTGTGCATTTTACATAGAAAGCGTCAATACAATAGAACTAATGGAAAAGTGGCTTGAACTTTCTGAAAAATATCAGACAAAAGATGTCTGGGTTGGGAATGATCCAAAAAATTATCAGAGATTGATTGATTTCAGGCATAGATTACCAGAAAATATCAATGCTTATTTCAGAAAACTGAAGATAACAAAAATTTCTCTTGATATTGCAGTGCCTGAAGAGAATTTTAGACAACTTGTTAACTTCTACAGAAAATTTTCAAATGAATCAGGCATTAGAACAGTGTTGTTTGGACACATCGGAGAAAACCATCTGCATTTTAATCTGTTTCCTGTGGATGAAAGAGAGAAAACTCTTGCAAGGCAGATTTATGTAAGTTGTGTTGAAAAAGCACTTTCTCTTGGTGGGACAATTTCTGCTGAACACGGCATAGGCAAGATTAAATATCCTTATTTAAGAATGATGTACGGGGATGGTGGTATTGAGGATATGATAAATGTTAAAAAGGCTTTTGACCCTCGCGGGCTTATTGGCAGAGATAATCTTTTCCCAGCAGATTTGCTTTTGCAGAAGTTATAGATTACAAAATTTAATATGAAATACATTGTCTGGACTGCCTATGATATTTTATATGCGATGGCATTATTTATTTCAATGCCTTTCTTTGGGAATCGTTTTTTTGGCAGAGACAGGATGTATCATGATTTTCTCGAAAGGATTGCAGTATACAACAAGGATATTTCCCCTGAATTTCAAAATAAGAGTATCTGGATTCATGCTGTTTCAATAGGAGAACTACTTGCAAGTTTTCCTTTGATAAAAAAATTATCAGATAAATTCAAGGGTAATCAGATTATACTTTCCTGTGTTAGTAGATCCGCAAGAACAATTGCAGAAGAAAAACTACCTCAAAACATACTCAAGATATTTTTGCCTTTTGATTTTTCTTTTGTTGTTGATGCATCCATAAGAAAACTGAAACCATGTCTTTTTGTTTCAATCGAGGCAGAAATCTGGCCAAATCTATTCAGGACATTAAAAAAACATAACACACCGATTATTATCCTGAATGGGAGAATATCAGAACAATCCTTCAGGACATATGCATTTTTCAAAATTTTTCTCAGGAAGATTATTGACTGCGTGGATTGTTTCATAATGAGAACTCAAAAAGATGCAGAAAATATTATTAAACTTGGTGCAGATAAGACGAAGGTTTCTATTGCTGGCAGTATGAAATTTGATTATGCATATCATCTGAGTCAGAATTATCCCTGTGAACAATCAGAGAAAACCATTGTTTTTGGTTCAATACATCGTGGTGAAGAAGAAGCAATTGCAGAAATAATTAAAGGCATTATTCAAAAATACAGTGATATAAATGTGGTTATTGTTCCGAGAGCCCTTGATAGAACCAATATCTACCAGATTCTCAGACAAAAAAAAATTCATTTCGAAAAATTCAGCAATCATGGTACATCACATTCGAGGGTTCTTGTTGTTGATAAATATGGTGTTTTGACTGATTTTTATAGAAAATGTGAATTTGCATTTATTGGGGGTTCTCTTGTGCCAGCAGGCGGTCAAAATCCAATAGAACCGCTTGCGTTCAAAAAACCGGTTATATACGGAAAATTCCACGAGGATTTTGAGGATGAATGGAAAAAAATTCTCGAGGCAGGTGCTGGTTTTGAGGTAAAATCCTTTGAGGAACTATCTGAGAAGATTGATTTTTTAATTAAAAATCCACAGATTTCTTCTAGTATGGGAAAATCAGGATACGAGATGATTCTTAAAAATAGTGGCAGAATTTCGGATATAATTCAGGTACTTGAAAAGTACATTGTCAGGTAAAAATTTTTGTGCTGATTATTTTTGTTGTGACAGATTTATAAAAATATTCCCTTTGTGATATATTATAAAAATGTTCAATAAAAATCTTGCCGCGTATTAAAGGAAAATTAGGGCGAGGGGATGTGTAGTGGGTGTTTTGTTTCATTGATAAAAATCCTTTCTTTGTAAGGATGGAACTGCTCTTATTGCAAGATGTAAGGTGTGCAATGAGAGATAATAGAGAGAGATTGTTTAGTAGTCCACTTTGAATTAAGAATAAATCTTCCTTGCTTTACAAAAGAAGGAAAAAACTGAGGTGTACAACAAAAATGGAAATTTATCCAGATATTTCAGAGTTTGAGAAACTTGCGGCCTCATATAATCTTGTTCCTGTCTGGGCAGAATCACTTGCTGACCTTGAAACACCTGTAAGTGTTTTTATGAAGATTGTTTCTGATTCAGAGACAAATTTTCTTCTCGAAAGTGTTGAGCAGGGCGGAGTACTTGGGAGGTATTCTTTTATAGGGATACAACCGAGAGAATTATTTAAGAGCAGTGGAAACCAGATAGAATTTTTAGACATAACAGGCAGAAAACAGATATTTTCTGATATTGACCCGATGAGAAAACTTTCAGAGATTGTTAGTCAATATACACAGCCAGAACTTCCAGAATTGCCTGTGTTTGCTGGTGGGGCTGTTGGATATGTTTCCTATGATTATGTTAGATTTATTGAAAAAATTCCGTCTTTACTTCCTGATGATTTGATGTTTCCTGATCTTTGTTTTCAGATGTGTTTTGACCTTATTGTTTTTGATCATCTCAAGAGAAAGATTCAGATTATCAGTAATGCGAGAATAAAAAAGGGTCAATCAATAAGAGAAGCATACAAGAAATCCTGTGATAAGATTGAATCAATTTTTTCAATGATAAAGAAACCTCTTAATTATCAGAAAGCACCCTGCAATCGACAAAAAAGAAATTTTGTTTCAAACTGCACCCAGAAAGAGTTTGAAAATTCTGTAGTTCGCGCAAAAAAATACATTAGAGAAGGAGACATTATACAGGTTGTTCTTTCTCAAAGATGGGAAAGGCCTATTGATATTAGTCCGCTTTCTGGTTACAGGGCGCTTAGGTCAGTGAATCCCTCGCCGTATATGTTCTATCTTGGCTTTGCTGAAAAGTCACTTGTAGGTTCTTCGCCTGAAATTCTTGTGAGATGCAATGGAACTGACGCACTTTTAAGACCTATTGCCGGAACAAGACCAAGAGGAAAAGATGATGCTGAAGATGAAATTCTCGCAGAGGAATTAAAAAAAGACATAAAAGAGATTGCGGAACATATTATGCTGGTTGACCTTGGAAGAAATGATCTTGGAAGGGTCTGTAGGCCGGGTTCTGTTAAGGTTACTGATTTAATGTTTATTGAAAAATACTCACATGTAATGCATCTTGTAACGAATATCATCGGTAAACTTGGCAGAGGTAAAAGCCAGTTTGATTTACTTCGTGCCTGTTTTCCAGCAGGAACTGTTAGCGGTGCTCCAAAGGTAAGAGCAATGCAAATTATTGAAGAACTTGAAAAAGCACGACGCGGTGCTTATGCAGGTGCTGTTGGTTATTTTGGTTTTCACGGTGACATGGATTTCTGTATAGCAATCAGAACGATGTTTGTTTCTCGGGGAAATGTTTATGTTCAGGCAGGGGCAGGAATCGTTGCTGATTCTATACCTGAAAGAGAATATATTGAAACAATTAACAAGGCAAAGGCATTAATGCAGGCGTATGAAATTGCAAAAAACATTGATGATTATATTTAAGGGAGTGACATAATGAAAAGATTTTATTTTTTTTGTCTTGCAGTTATATGTTTATTTACAGTAATCTGCAGTGCACAGCAGGTTCGAATTATTGTTGAAGCAGAGGATATGCAGGGTGTTAATCAGAAAAATACTGGGCCTGGTAAAACATGGCAGGTTGGAAGATGGGGCTATGACCTGTATCAAAATATGACATTTGGCGGGGTCTGGACAAGTCGTCTTAGAACAGCAATGACTGATGCTGGAGATAATCCTGCTGAAATGAAAAGTACTATTAATGTTCCTGAAAATAAAAAATACAAACTATGGGTAAAGTATGAATGTGTACCATTTTTTAATTATACCTTCAGGGTTAAACTTATTGATATTTCAGGAAATACTGTCTTTGATAATGTTTATGGACTTTTAACTTCAGAAAAGCATTATTGTTTTACAGATAAACCAGTAAGAGGGTCTCTTTACTGGCACTGGGGGATTGATCATGATGCAGCCGAGGGATATATTGTAGATTTGAAAAAGGGTATATACACACTTATTATTTCAAAAACACACAATCCAGAGCCAGCGGGTGTTAGAAGCATAGATGCAATAATGCTAACAGATGACCTTTCAGAATTATCTTCACCAGGATACCCGAGATATCCACTTCTCGATGAATTGAGAAAGGCAAACCACGTTTATTTCAGGTTTAGAAATCTTTCTGAAAAATCGATAAAGGTTAACTGGAATCACTGGGGCCATAGATACCCTGATTTTTATTCTCCGGCATATAAGGGACTCGTAAAATTTTATGATGGAAAAGGAAATCAAATTACCAGAGAGAATTTGAAACCTGATGGTAATTGGCCTGATCCGATTAAACCCGGTGAGGCGAGTGTATGGTATGACCTTGGTCCAACGATGAATGTTGAGAGCACTTCTCCCTTTACCTTTAAGGGTATATCTGTTGATGGTTCAATAAAAAATCCAGGTTTTGCTGTTGATATTGCTCTTTCTCCTGATGAAAAGAAAATCTTGAAGTCATTTGAATTAAATCAAGGTGAAGAAGAATTGACTGTTCTTGTCCAGCCGGATTTGAATACAAAAGAAGGGGTTTTGTATACAAAGAAGATTTCGGATATTTTTAACCAGATTACCACACAATTAAATTCAGAGAAAAATATCGGACCTATTCCCAAAAAATTAAAACTTTTTGCTTCTACAGGAAAGGTCAGTGATGTTCCTGGTGCAAAATGGGGCTTTGATGTAGAGCAATCGTTCAGGCGTGCACTTGGACTTAATACACTTGGACATGTTGATAATGGGGATGAAGCCGCAAAAATAATCAACTGGTGGAAGAATAAGGGTGGAATAATTGAACGTTCATATACTTTTCACCACTCTCAGGATATAGATAAAGTTGTAAAAATGATAAGGGAAAAAAAACTTGAACCATATTTTTATTACCTATCCTACGGAGATGAGATTGGACTGCCTTCTCTAAATCCTGATGATCCGAAGATTATTGACGAGTTTCATAATTTTATAAAAACATTCGGAGAAACACCCGAAAGTTTGGGTTGTGTTTCATGGGATAGTGTAAAACCAGTTGCTTCTCCTACAATGGAGATAGCAGTAAAAATAGGTGTTATTGATGATAATAAAGAAACGTCTTCAGTCGTTGGTACAATGAAAAAACTTTACTGGTACAGTGTTCTTTTTCAAGGGGAAATTGGAGCAAGACAATTGGCTGAAAAAACTCAAAAACTAAGAGATACACTTGGACCACAGGTTCATACCTCTGCAAATCTCGGTGGAATGCATCCCTTTTACTGGGTACATCAGCAATCATTTATTGAAGCATTTAAAAAAGGTGCAATGTCACTAGCATGGAGCGAGGATTATACCTATGGTATGCCAGAGGCATCAACACTTGTTGTTGATTTTCTTGCCTCGTACCTGAGGAAAGGCGCAAGTTATCATGATACTCCGATGCAGTTTTACTGTATGCCACATTATCCAGGATGTCCGCCTGATTTACTGCTGAAAAATGCAGTGCTTTTATGGGCGAACAATGTAAAAGATCTTGATTTTTTTAATGCTGGGTTTGATGCTTATGCCACTGAAAATTATATTGCGTATAGGGGTGGAATGCCAACATTTAAGACCATAAGAACAATCTCTGGAATGGCTGGTCTTATAGAGGATTATCTTATTCCTGCAAGACCTGAAAAAACACCTGTTGCAATGCTTTTGAGTAAAGCAGGTGATGTATGGGAGATTGAAGGAAAAAGTCAATGGGATATTAAGCCAGGTTCTGTAGCAACAAATGTTTTTCAAGAAGAAAGAAAAAACATCTGGTATTGTTTAAGAAAAGCAGGGTACAGGGTTGATTTTATCACTGATGATGATATAAAAGAGGGATTACTGAATAATTATAAGGTCTTGTATCTTATTAGTCCAAATCTTGAAAGGAGTTCAGCAGAAAAAATCAGGAGATGGATTGAAGAAGGTGGTATTCTGTTTGCAGGCTGTTCATCTGCGAGAAAGGATGAGTTTGACCAGCCACTAACGGTACTTGATAGTGTCTTAGGAAGGGGTAAACAGGTTTCTTGTCAACAATATAAAGGGCCATTGAGGGCTAAACTGGAACTTTTGTTTGAAAATCCAATTGACGTAATTCAGATTAATGGAAAAAGTACAAGGGTTCTCTGTAATAAAGAAGTGTTTGAACTTGCACCTGGTTCAGATGTTCTGGCAAGATATGCATCTGATGGTTTACCTGCGTGGATAAAAACAAAAACTGGAACAGGTATTACATATTATGGTGGAACTTTGCTCGGCGAAAGTTACATTCAGGCAGGGCTAAAGGTTCTTCCCTGTGGGAAGGGTGGTATATCTCAGAAATTCTGTCATTTTGGTGCAGGAAATTTTGAACCAGTTGAGTGTGATTCTGTTTCAAAAGAATTAATTCTTCTCCCACTAAGAGAGAACGGAATTATACCTGATACTATTTCAAATGAAAATGGTATAGTTACAGGAAGATTAAAATCTGAGAATTCTATTGTAATTCCTGTTGTAAATCTTACTCAAAACCCAACTGTTAAAAACATTAAAATTACTGTTGATTGTAATGGTTTTACCACATCAAAAGTATGGTCTTGTTTTTATAAGAATGGCTTGAAATTTACAGTAAAGGGTACGGTATTGACAATATCTTTGCCCCGGATTAATGCCGCTGATGTGATTGTGATTGAATAAAATGTCGCTTTTTTATAAGCCGGACTGGGAACAGACAAAAGAAAACTATAAAAAATGGTGGGCTGGTGAATACTTCGGCAGATGCGCAGTCGCTGTTTATGCACCAAAGAAAAACCCACCTGATATTCCTGCACCCGATAAGCCAAAAGATACTTATCAAAAGTGGTATGACCTTGATTACATCAGTTCTGTAAACCAATACAAACTTTCCCATACTTTTTTTGGTGCTGAAGCATTACCCATCTGGAATGCTGGGTATCCCGGGCATACTGCAATTCCAACATT